>JARRQQ010000074.1:0-10412 GCA_037381725.1 Sedimentisphaerales bacterium | reverse complement strand
CTGGCGCATGATGGAAGAGTGGGGCGTGCCGACCTTCTATCTCCTGTCGATGACGAACCAACTCTGTCAGAAACTGGCGGCCAAGGGCGCTTTCGTGCCGGATATCGCCATCGCCGGCGGCTTCAGCACCGAGGACCACATCTTCAAGGTTCTGGCGATGGGCGCTCCGTTCGCGAAGGCCGTCTGCATGGGCAGGGCACTGATGATCCCGGGCATGGTCGGCAAGAATATCGGCTTGTGGCTCCAGGAAGGCGCCAACGCCCTGCCGAAGACCGTCAGCGCTTTCGGCTCGAAGGTCGAGGAAATCTTCGTTTGTTATGAGGACTTGGTGGCCAAGTACGGCAGAGATACCGTCAAGGAGATACCGCTCGGGGCCATCGGGTTGTACACGTTCGCCGACAAGCTCAAGGTGGGCTTGCAGCAATTGATGGCCGGCAGCCGGAACTTCAGGGTCTCGACCATCAGCAGGGACGATATCGTATGTTTGACGCCGGAAGCCGCGCAAGTATCCGGCATACCCTACGTGATGGATGCCTACAGACAGCAGGCTGAAGAGATCATCAACAGCTAAAAGGAAGCGCCTAAAGTCGCGAGTGACTAAAGTGACTAAATGGATTTATGATTTGCGATTTGCGATTCGAAATCGGCAATCGGCAATCGGAGATCAAGAATGTCTTATAGTTCACTTTAGTCACTTTTACATTTGCCGGCCTGCTTCGCTCACATGGTTGTCTGCAGGTACGTCGTGAGATTGACGTCCTTGTTCGCGATGCCGAGTTTACGTCTTATTCGCTCGCGGTGCCGGCTGATCGTGGCCTTGGACACACCGCGCATCTGAGCGATCTCCTTGCTCTGAAGCCCGGAACGAATCATGTTGCATATCCCGATCTCCGTCGGGGTCAGAGCCTGGTGCTTGGTGGTCAGCTTGTTCACGAAAGGAGACGAGATCTCCATCAAGCTGTCTCGCAAGAGCTCTACGTATTTCCTGTTCGACTTCGGCAGCTCGGTGAGAAGAGCGTAGATAATAGGCATCAAGACCTTTTCCACGTTGGCTTGGATGTCCTTGTGGATCTTCAGCTTTTCTTCTTCGATGCGTGCGAGGACCGCCCTGAGAGCGGCATTGGCCTCGCGCAGCGCTTGGCGTTCCACCATCAGTTGCCGATTCGTCTCGTGCAACTCCTCCTCGGCCGACAGCCGCATCGCCACGGCGCCGATATGCTCGGCAATCGCGTCCAACAAGGCCCGCTCCTCACGGAGGAAAGGACCTTCGAAATAGGGCGGGCGTTGCTCCAGATAGAAAACCTCAACCTCTCCGACCGGATCGTTGAACACCGTAATCCGGGCGGACTGTCGCCATTTGGTGGCTTTGAAGCCTTTCGTCTTGTACGTCTTACCCGCGAAGAGAATCCGCGCGCATGTGATTTCCGGATACTGCCACGACGGAGGCAGAAGATGGACTACGCGCCGAAGAAACCCGTCAATCGAATCGGAGACGTTCTCAGCCAACTGGGCCACGCCATACAGACAGTTGAGCTCCTTGATACGCTCACGCAACGCCCATTCCACCTTTAGGGGATCCGATTCTTCACTTGGGGGGATACGCCAGCGGACAGCCGGATCCATGCTCAAAAAGGGCGGAGGATAAGGAACGTCTTTCGGGGAGGAGCTCTCTTGAACCATATCGATCAATCCTCTCAGGTTGAATTATCGCAGTGCAAAAGGTAGGCATTATTATCGCATTTTAGTGCCTACGATTTCTGTGGATAAACGGTGCATTCTTTGTGCATTTACGATCCTCTTTATGAAGTTATGCTCGATGTGTCAACAGCTTTATTCGAGAAATGATTATGAATGAGGTCGCTATGTCGGGCAATCAATTGGAAACGGTCCTGGAAGGCAGGCGCAGCCAGCCGCAACAACTGATCGAGGTGCTTCAGGACGTTCAGGAAAGGTTCGGGTATATCTCGCGGGAAGCCATGGAAAGGATATCCACCGAGCTGGGAGTGCCGCTCATCGAGGTCAGCCGCGTCGTGCACTTCTACAAAGCCTTTTCCCTTCAACCGCGAGGCCAGCACGTCATTACCGTTTGTATGGGAACCGCGTGCCACGTGCGCGGCTCCGATCTGATTCTCGAAGAGATGCTCAGAGAATCAGGCGTCGATGCCGGGCAGACCACGCCCGACGGAGAATTCACGGTGGAATCCGTCAATTGTCTGGGGGCTTGTGCACTAGGCCCGGTCGTCGTGCTCGACGGCGTCTACCACGACCACATGACACCGAGCAAGCTCAAGAAACTCATCGCGTCGGTGCGGGAAGCTGAAGAAGGAGACGATAAGTGATGTCCGAACTCAAACATGTCGACGATTTGAAAATCCTCAGCGATCGGCTCAAGCAAAAGCAGGAAGGGTTCAAGACCATCATCACGATCTGTGGCGGCACCGGATGCCGGGCCTCGGGTGCCCGCGCCGTTATCGAGGCGCTCGACCGGGAGTTGCGAGACAAGGGCCTTTCGAAAAAAGTCCGCGTCGTTGTGACCGGCTGCCACGGATTCTGCGAGCAGGGTCCGATCATGGTCATCGAGCCGGGAAATACCTTCTATTGCCATCTAAAGCCCCAGGACGTACCTGAAATTATCTCGGAGACCATTCAGGCAGGCAACGTCGTGGAGCGTTTGCTTTACGTCGATCCGGTGTCCGGGCGGAAGATCGGCATGGAAAAGGATATCCCGTTCTATCGGGACCAGAACCGTATTCTGCTGGCCTGGAACAAGAAACTCAATCCCGGATCCATCGAAGATTATATTGCCCTCGGCGGCTATATGAGCCTGGCGAGGGTACTCGCCCAAAACGCGCCGCAGGCCGTGATCGTGGAGATCACCGCCTCGGGCCTTCGCGGCCGCGGGGGCGGGGGATTCCCGACCGGGCGCAAATGGTCGATGTGCCGGGCCGCTGCCAGCGACGAAAAGTACGTCATCTGCAACGCGGATGAAGGCGATCCCGGCGCCTACATGGACCGCAGTATCCTCGAAGGCAATCCGCACCTGGTGCTGGAAGGAATGCTCATCGGCGCTTGGGCGGTCGGGGCGCAGAAGGGCTACGTCTACGTTCGCAACGAATATCCGCTGGCTGTCGAGCACATCCGCCTGGCGGTGGAACAGGCTCGAGGATTGGGCCTGTTGGGCGAACATATCCTGGGCTCCGAATTCTGTTTTGACATCGAGATCGCGCGCGGCGGCGGGGCCTTTGTCTGCGGAGAATCCACCGCCTTGATGGCGTCCATCGAGGGGAAGGTGGGCGAGCCTCGGCCGAAGGACGTTCACACGGTCGAAGAGGGCCTTTGGAATAAACCGACCTGTTTGAACAACGTCGAGACGTGGGCGAACGTGCCTTTGATCATTAGCCGGGGCGCAGACTGGTTTGAGGCCCAGGGCACCGAAGGCAGTAAGGGCACGAAAATTTTCGCGCTCACCGGCAAGGTCAAGAACACGGGTCTCGTCGAGGTGCCTTTCGGTACGTCGCTCAAGACCATCATCTACGACATTGGCGGCGGAGCGCCGGACGGCGTTGAGGTAAAAGCCGTCCAGACCGGAGGCCCCTCCGGGGGCTGTCTGCCGGTGGAGAAGTTCGATTTGCCGGTCGATTTCGATACGCTGGGCCAGGCCGGGTCGATGGTCGGCTCCGGCGGCATGGTCGTGATGGACCAACGCACGTGCATGGTCGACGTCGCAAAGTATTTTTTGACGTTCCTCCAGGACGAGTCCTGCGGCAAATGCGTCCCCTGCCGCATCGGCATCGACCGCATGTTGGAGATCGTCACGGACATCTCGGAAGGACGCGGTGAGCCCGAGCAACTGAAGCTCCTGGAGGAACTGGCGCAGACGGTGTGCGAAACCTCGCTCTGCGCCCTGGGCAAGACGGCCCCGAACCCGGTTCTGTCCACGCTGCGCTATTTCCGCGATGAATACGAAGCGCATATCGAGCAGAAGCGTTGCCCCGCCGGTGTGTGCCGGAGGATCATTCGCTATTCAATCCATCCGGACAAGTGCACGGGTTGTGGCTTGTGCCTAGGCTCTTGTCCCCACGGGGCGATTACGGGCGAAAGAAAGCAGCCGCACGTCATCGACCTGCAGCTTTGCCGTCGATGCGGCCTGTGTCTCGATGCGTGCAAACAAAACGCCATAGAAGTTGCTTGATGAGGTTACCATGGATCAGTACGTCCAACTAACGATTGACGGCGCCGCGATACGAGCGAAGAAGGGCACAAGCGTTCTGGATGCCGCGATGGAGTACGGCATTTGCATCCCGCATCTATGTCACGTCCCGACCCTCTCGGATTTCGGCGCGTGCCGGCTGTGCATCGTCGAACACGTCCTCAACGGAAAGACCAAGATCACGACCTCCTGCACGCTCAGCGTTCGGGAGGGAATGGTGATCCTCACGAATACGGAGAGAGTCCGGAGGTTGCGACGCAACGTCGCCGAGCTGCTTGTGGCCGAAGCGCCGAATTCGCGCGCGATCCAGGACATCGCCGTGCGGTGCGGCGTCAAAGAGGTTCGCTATCCATTTCGCAACAAAAGCTGTGTCCTGTGCGGACGGTGCGTGCGCGTCTGCCGTGAGACATGGCAGGCAAATGCCCTGGGCTTCATCGGCCGGGGCAAGGAGCGACACGTGGATTTCCCATTCGGCGTCCGGCCCGACTTTTGCAAGAATTGCAATACCTGCATCGACCTGTGTCCGATGACGATCACCCCCTGCCCCGGACCCATGAAGACGGGCGAAGAATATCTCTGCAGCAAGTGTGAAGGGCAGTTGATGACCACCGAAAGCATCCCCGACACCTGTGTGTGGTGCGACTTAGGCAAGGGATTTCAGTGCACCCGCCAGGTTCAGGCGAGTTGAGCTTTACTTCACCGGATCTGCGACAAAAGCTTGTTTGACGAACGTTTCCTCAGTACACTTGCCCCCTGACGCAATGCCATCCGAATTCTGTCTTTAGTGGAGATTGGTCAAATGGCATTAAGCAAGGTGACGCAGGCGGTTTACGAGCAGGTTCTAAGGCGCAATCCCGGCGAGGTCGAATTCCACCAGGCCGTGCGAGAAGTCCTCGATTGCCTGGAGCCCGTACTGGAAAGGCATCCGGAGTTCGTCGAGGCCAGGATTTTGGATCGAATCGTCGAACCCGAAAGGCAATTGATGTTCCGCGTGCCCTGGCTCGACGACAGGGGCAACGTTCACGTCAACCGGGGATTCCGCTTCGAGTTCAACAGCGCCTTGGGGCCGTACAAGGGCGGCTTGCGATTCCACCCCTCGGTCAACGCGAGCATCCTGAAATTCCTCGGATTCGAGCAGATATTCAAGAATTCTCTCACGACCCTGCCGATGGGTGGGGGCAAAGGCGGCTCGGACTTCGACCCGAAGGGCAAGAGCGACAACGAGGTCATGCGATTCTGCCAGAGCTTCATGACCGAGTTGTACCGCCATATCGGCACCGCCACGGACGTACCCGCCGGGGACATCGGGGTCGGCGTGCGGGAGATCGGCTTCCTGTTCGGGCAATACAAGCGGCTGCGAAACGAATTCGCCGGCGTCCTGACGGGCAAGGCGCTCAACTGGGGCGGATCGCTCATTCGCCCCGAGGCGACGGGCTACGGGTGCGTCTATTTCGCCAAAGAAATGCTCAAGACGCGAGGCGAGAGCATCGAGGGAAAGATATGCACCGTTTCCGGCTCGGGAAACGTCGCCCAATACACGGTCCAGAAGCTCATTCAGCTCGGCGGTAAGGCTGTGAGCCTCTCCGACTCGAACGGCGCGATCTACGACCCCAATGGAATCGACGAGGAGAAACTGGCCTTCGTGCTCGAATTGAAAAACGTGCGGCGCGGGCGAATCAGAGAATATGCCGAGAAGTACGGCGTGGAGTACCACGAAGGCAAACGCCCCTGGGCGATCAAGTGCGATTGTGCCTTCCCCAGTGCGACGCAGAACGAGATCGACGAACATGACGCCAAAACGTTGCTCGATAACGGCTGTTACCTCGTCGCAGAAGGGGCTAACATGCCAAGCACGCCCGAGGCGATCGAGCATTTCCTCGCCGGGAAAATTCTCTTCGGTCCCGGCAAGGCCGCCAACGCCGGCGGCGTGGCCACCTCGGGCCTTGAAATGTCCCAGAACGCCATGATGATGTGGTGGAGCCGTGAGGAAGTGGACCGCCGTCTACACGACATCATGATCGCCATTCACAAACATTGCTATGAAGCCGCCGAGAGGTACGGCCAGCCGGGCAACCTCATGCTCGGCGCCAACGCCGCCGGCTTCGTCAAGGTCGCGGACGCTATGCTCGACCAGGGGCTTGTGTAATCTCGGCGCTGTCGTCGGCCCTTCGCTGTGATAGAATGTATGCCGTTCAACGATCAGAGCCAGGTTGTCCAACCGCACTGGTCGAAATCTCTTATGAACGTCAGCGAGGTTAACAATGCCTGGGTGGGCAAGCACGGGAATTGAGAGTCTGGACGCCATGCTGGGCGGCCTGCAAAAGGGCGACAACGTCGTCTGGCAGGTGGACGGCATCGACGATTTTGCGGCCTTCGTCGCCGCCTACGTCGAACGGGCAAGCCGGCAGGGACGACGAATCGTCTACATACGCTTCGCCGACCACAAACCTTTAGTGCAGCCGGGGGACGGGGTGCAAATCCACCATCTCGACGCCGACGGCGGTTTCGAGTCGTTCACCACCGAGATTCATACCATCATCGCCGACGAGGGCAAGGAAGCCCACTACGTTTTCGATTGTCTTTCGCATCTGCTCGACGCCTGGGCGACCGACCTGATGATCGGCAACTTCTTCATGGTGACCTGCTCGTTTCTATCCGAGCTGGAGGCCGTCGCCTATTTTGCACTTCTTCGCAACCGCCACTCGTTCAGAACGATCAGGCGTATCCGCGAGACCACGCAGCTTCTGCTGAACCTCTACAACGTTGAAGGCCGGCATTGCCTCCACGCGCTGAAGGTCTCGAACCGCTATTCCCCGACGATGTTCCTTCCGCACCTGCGCGAGAACGGCACGTTCGTGCCCATTACCAGCAGCGTGGAAGCGACCCGGCTGCTCGCCCGCGTCGCCAAACGCAGACTCAAGCACGCCGAGAGAGCGCTGGACTACTGGGACGCCCTGTTTCTCCGTGCGGCGGAATTGTCCGAGTTTCCCAAGGCCCGCGAGAAGGCCGGCGGGGAAACGCTCGATCGGCTTTGCAGAATCATGATCGGGCGCGACAAGAGAATGCTAGCGCTGGCGAAGAAGCACTTCACGCTCACCGATTTGTGCGCCGTCAAGAACCGGGTGATCGGCACGGGCTTCCTCGGCGGCAAAGCCGTCGGGATGCTGCTCGGCAACAAGATCATCGCCGAAGACAAGTCGGATTTGAAGCAGTACATGGAACCCCACGACTCGTTCTACGTCGGCTCGGACGTTTTCTACACCTATCTCATCGAGAACGGCTGCTGGAAGTTGCGCCTCGAACAAAAGACCAAGGAGGGCTATTTCAAAGTGGCGGGCGAGCTGAGGGACAAGCTCCTCGACGGTAAATTTCCGGACCGGATACGCGAGCAGTTCCAGGAGATGATCGAATATTTCGGCCAGTCGCCGATCATTGTCCGTTCGAGCAGCCTCCTGGAGGACGCCTTTGGCAACGCCTTCCCCGGCAAGTACGAAAGCATTTTCTGCACCAACCAGGGCAACCCCGAACAGCGGTACACCAACTTCGAGAACGCGGTGCGAACGGTCTACGCCAGCATGATGAGCGAGGACGCACTGACCTACCGGCTGCAACGCGGGCTGGATCAGCAGGACGAGCAGATGGCGCTGCTCGTGCAGCGCGTCTCCGGCTCGTACCAGAATAGCTACTTCTTCCCGGACCTGGCCGGCGTCGGCATGTCGTATAACACGTTTGTCTGGAAGCCGGACCTGGACGCGACCGCGGGGATGCTCAGACTGGTCTTCGGACTCGGCACAAGAGCCGTCAATCGCGTCGACGACGATTACCCGCGAGTCATCGCGCTCGATCAGCCCCTGGTCAGGCCGGTTTCCGGAATGGACGACGTGCGGAAATACTCGCAACACCGCGTGGATCTGCTGGACATTGAGCAAAACGCTCTGAGCACCGTTCTCTTTTCATCGCTTGTCGCTTCCCCAACCATGCAACGCGCTTCGCACGAGGTGAACTCCGCCTCCTTGCCGCTGGACCTAGTCGCGGTCCGGGACCACCAGCTCGCAAGACAGATGCGCCAATCCCGGGACTCTCTCGGGGATGGCGAGACGGAATATTGGCTGCTGACGTTCGAGAAGCTCCTGAGCAAGACGCCGTTCGTACGGGTCATGCAGAGTATCCTCAAGACGCTCGAACGTCACTATGAGTACCCGGTGGATATCGAGTTCACGGTCAACTTCGCCCCCGACGGAGGGTCGCGCGCTATCTCGGGCGCGGAGGACGAATCGCAAACGTCCGACGCCGAGCTTCCGGTCTCTTTCTTTGTCAATCTCTTGCAGTGCCGTCCCTTGCAGACCAGGGGACAACAGGCTCACGTCCGGATGCCCGCCGAGCCAGACCCGAACAAGATTCTGTTTAAATGCGAGGGCTACTTCATGGGCGGCAGCATCCGGCACGACATAAAGAAGATCATCTACGTCGAGCCGGCCGCCTACATCGGCCTGCCCTTGTCGGCCAAATACGACATCGCCAGGCTCGTTGGCGAGCTGAACAAGCGAATTGAGGCTAAGGAGACCGAACCGACTATCTTTCTGGGGCCGGGCCGATGGGGGACGACCACGCCGAGCCTGGGCGTTCCCGTCGGCTTTCACGACATCAATAACGCAGCCGTGCTGGCGGAGATCGCCTACGAAGGCGGCGACCTGATGCCCGAGATGTCCTTCGGAACGCACTTCTTCCAGGACCTGGTGGAGGAGAATATCTTCTACGTCGCCCTGTTCCCGGACAAGGGCGGCGCCGTCTTCAACAAAGCCATGCTCGACGAGATGCCCAGCCACCTCACGGCGATTCTGCCCGAAAGTGCCAAGTATGCGGATGTCGTCAAGCTCTTGCAGCCGGACCGAAGGCTCCGCCTCCTAAGTGACGTAACCTCTCAAAAAGCCATCTGTCTGTTCGACTGATCCACTATTTGATATCGGCTCACGCATAATAAATTATTGGCAAGGCGTAACGACGCGGGTAGAATCTTTCGTGATGGAAAGAGAAGTGAACATTGAGAAAGTGGTTCGTCAGCACGCCGAGATGGAGCAGTTCCTTGCGGGGTTTGGGGTTCGGGACCCTCGAGCAGGGACGCCGGACTCGGGACCAGTGACCCCGCACCCGAGCCACGAGCCGAAACTCGCCGGCCGCGAGCCACGAGTCACGAGCCACGAGTCACGAGCCACGAGGAACGAACACCCGGCCACGAGCACCCAGCCGCGGCCCACGACTCGCAAACGGCGAGCGACGAGCGACGAGGCTGTCGCGCGGAAGGCTGCTGAGCTTGAGAAGATTGCCGAGGAGGTTCGTCGATGCTGCAAGTGCGGACTGGGTTCGTCGCGCACTAACGCCGTGCCCGGGGAGGGCAATCCCGATGCCCGTATTATGTTCGTCGGAGAGGCGCCCGGGGCCGACGAAGATGCCCAAGGCCGGCCGTTCGTCGGCCGGGCCGGCCACCTTCTGGACAAGATCATCGAGGCCTGCGGGCTCAAGCGAAAAGACGTCTTCATCGGCAACGTGCTGAAATGCCGTCCGCCGGACAATCGCGATCCCCGCGCCGAAGAGATCATAAGCTGTCTGCCCTACCTCCAGAAGCAGATCGAGATCATCGAGCCGGAGGTGATCGTCGCTCTGGGCGCGCACGCGGCCAGGACCCTGCTGGACACCACCAAGTCCATCGGCGAGCTTCGGGGCCACTTCCACGAATACTACGCCGGCATCGGCAGGCCCCCGATAAAACTCATGGCCACCTATCACACCGCCTACCTGTTGCGGAGCTACACGCCCGAGAACCGGCGGCGCGTCTGGGAGGACATGAAGAAGGTCCTCGCCGAGCTGGGTCTGCCCGTCCCGGAACAGAAGTCCTAAGCAAGCCATACTGACCTCCCACACATCACAATAGCCAATGTTGCAGATAGATGCGGCTAACCGCCCTGTGCGCTGCATGGGCATTCCCTCGACTGCGTTCGGGATACGACTGCCTTCTCCCGGCAGCCGGACAGAATTGCCGCTGCAAATCAGGTGATTTATTTCTCCGAAGCTGTTACCGCTGTGAAATGTGAACCACTAACCGGGTAGACAGGTGCTTTACAGAAATGAGCTGGGAGTTGGGAGTATTTTGGATGTGTTGGGACCCATGAGAATCAGCCGGAAGGATGAGACAGGCAACCGCGGC
>JARRQQ010000073.1:0-10425 GCA_037381725.1 Sedimentisphaerales bacterium | reverse complement strand
GCGGGTGCTCGTCCCGGCCGACCGTGCTGAAGAAGCTAAGCAGGTCATCGAAGAGATGCGACAGTCCTCGCAAAACGACCTGGAGAACGAGGAGGAAGAGGAGGAAGAGGAGGAGGGAGAAGAGAACTGAGTCTTCGTGTCATCTCGAGCGCAGTCGAGATATCTGGCTGCGAACGGAAATGATTACCTGCCCGAGGCCGGACCGTTCGACTCCACTCAGGATAGATTTCTCCACTCCGGCCCGTCTTCCGTCGTCCGCCTTCTGTCTTTTCGTCTTGACTTGCGCGTGAATCCGACTACAATCCGGTCGCGTAGACCATATTATGTGTGTCGTACGCCGAATTGTCATTCCCGCGAAAGCGGGAATCTATGTTATTGCGAAGATGAAGTATGCTTAACCTTCAATTTCGCAGAACTCAAAGGGGCCAAGGAGAAAACGATTGGGTTATAACTGCGTTGTGTTGATAAAGCAGGTGCCGGATACGAAACGGATTACGGGCGACGTGATGAACGACGACGGGACGGTCAAGCGCTCCGCCCTGCCGGCAATCTTCAACCCGGAGGACCTGAACGCGCTCGAATTGGCGCTGCAGATCAAGGATACGTTCGGCGGCCGGATCACCGTCGTGACGATGGGTCTTCCCGCCGCCAGTGCGGTTCTTCGCGATGCGCTCTACCGAGGGGCGGACGAAGCTATCCTGATTACCGACCGGCGATGCGCCGCCAGCGATACCTTAGCCACCAGCTATATCCTGAGCTGCGCCGTCAAGAAACTCGACTACGACATCGTCCTGTGCGGCCGGCAGGCTATCGACGGCGATACCGCCCAGGTCGGCCCGCAGTTAGCCGAGAAACTGGGTGTCACGCAGATCACCTACGTCGAAGCGCTGACAAAACTCGACGGCAAGATCATCACGGCCCGGCGGAATATCGGTAACGGCTGGCAACAGGTCCGGGCCGCCCTGCCCGTTTTGCTGACCGTCATTGGCGACGCCAATGAGCCGAGAGTCGCCGCGGCAAAGAAGATGATGAAGTATAAAAAGGCCCTGGCACCCATCGAGGTCGCCCAGAGAATCAAGGCCGAAAATCCCGACGCCGGCGAGGCGGACATCAAAGAGCTCGTCGAACGCAAGTGCCGGCAGTTGGAGGAGAAGGGATTGCTGATTAAGCAGTGGGATCTGGACGTTCTCGACGCCGATCTGAGCTGGTGCGGCCAGAGCGGCTCGCCCACCAAGGTCCATCGCATCCAAAGCGTCGTCCTGGCCGCGAAGGAGACCAAACAAATCGAGCCGACCGAAGCGGCCGTCGCCGGGATGATTCACGAGTTGATTAGCGACAAAATTATTGCATAAGCTGAAGACAAAGGAGTGGATTTCTGCTTCCGCAGGAATGACAGGGGGCGACACGTAATACGAGAAATGAGACGATGATAGAAGTGAACAGAGAAGGTGAGGTTTGGATTTTTGGCGAGCAGCATGAGGGCCGGCTGGAGGATACGCCGCTCGAACTAATGAGCAAGGCCCGGCATTTGGCGGATACTCTCAGTGTAAAATTGGCGGCGGTCCTTCTAGGCGACGGCGTCAAAGGCCTGGCGACAACGCTCATTCACGGTGGAGCGGATAAGGTCTACGTCGCCGAGCATCCGATGCTGCGGGCGTACCAGACGAACAGCTACGCGAAGATAATGTGCGACCTGATTCACAAGCATGAGCCGCAGATTGTGCTGTACGGGGCAACGGTAGCCGGACGGGACTTGGCGCCGCGGATCGCCAGCGCGACCAAGGCGGGCCTGACCGCCGATTGTACGGACCTGCAGATCGGCGACCACCAGACGGTCAAGGACAAGAAGATGCACAAGAACCTGCTGTTTCAGATTCGACCGGCGTTCGGCGGGAACATCGTCGCGACGATTATCAATCTCGACCGGTGGCCGCAGATGGCGACCGTTCGCGAAGGCGTCATGCCGATGCCCGAGCCGGATGGCCGGCGACAAGGCGAGATCGTCGAAGAGAAGGTGACACTCGCCGAACAGGATTTGCCGTTGGAGATTTTGGAGGAGCACAAGCGTCCGAAGAAAGTGGACCTCAAGGCGGCGCGGCTTATCGTGGCCGGCGGCGCGGGCGTCGGCAGCAAGGATAATTTCAAGCTCATCTGGGATCTGGCCAACTGCCTCGGCGCCGCCCCGGCCGCGACGCGCGCGGCGGTGGACTTGGGCTTTATCGACCACGACCACCAGGTCGGCCAGACGGGAACGACGGTGCGTCCGAGCCTGTATATCGCCGTGGGAATCAGCGGTGCGATCCAGCACCAGGCGGGCATGGCCCAGAGCCAGAAGATCGTCGCGATCAACAGCGACCCCGATGCGCCGATCTTCAACGTCGCCCACTACAAAATCGTCGGCGACCTGAACCAGGTCGTGCCCATGATGATCAAGTCGATCAAGGAAAAGGTGTAAAGGAAAGCTGACGAGAGACATAGAACCAAAGCTGTCATTGCGAGCCAACCAAAGGTTGGCGCGGCAATCTCATTCGCTACGTATTAGATTGCTTCGCTTCGCTCGCAATGACGTCGAAAATCGAGAATCGAGTATCGAGCATGGCTAATTTTTACAGGGATAATTACGACATACAGTTCTTGTTCAGGCACATCGACCTGGCGGCTTCGGCAGCGGTCTGCGAAGAGGGTTTTAAGTTCGCAGGCGAGTTCGACCACGCCCCGGCCAACGCCGAAGAGGCAATTCAGAATTACGAGATGGTGCTGGACTCGCTCGGGCAGCTTTGCGCCGAGTTCATCGCGCCGCGGGCCGAGGACGTGGACCGACAGGGCAACGTTCTAAATAAAGACGGCTCGGTGACGCGCCCCACGGGCACCGCCGAGGCCATCGAAAAGCTTGGCCAGGCGGAGGTCATGGGCTTTACGCTGCCCCATCGCTTTGGCGGGCTGAACTTTCCGAACCTCGTCTACTCGATGGCGATCGAGATTCTCTCACGTGCGGACGCGGCGTTGATGAACATCTTCGGCCTCCAGGGCATTGCCGAGACGATCAACGCCTTCGCCTCGGAGGAGATCAAGCAACAATACCTCCATGATTTTGCCGCCGGCAAGGTCACCGGCGCGATGGTGCTGACCGAGCCGGACGCCGGCTCCGATTTGCAGTCCATCAAAGTCTCGGGACACGACTCGGACAAGCAAAAGCCGGCCAGGGTGTATCAGGACGCCGAGGGCAACTGGTTCGTGCGGGGCGTCAAGCGGTTTATCACCAACGGGTGCGGCGAGATTCTGCTCGTGCTCGCTCGCAGCGAGCCCGATATTTCCGACGGCCGAGGGCTGAGCCTGTACTTGGTCGAGCGCGGCCCCTGGGTTAAGGTCCGACGGCTGGAGGATAAGCTCGGTATCCACGGAAGCCCCACGTGCGAGCTGTTCTTCAACGACGCCCCCGCCAAGCTGGTTGGCGAGCGTCAGCGCGGTTTGATCACTTACGTGATGAGCCTGATGAACGGCGCGCGAATCGGCATTGCCGGCCAATCGATGGGGATCGCCGAAGCCGCGTACCGCGTCGCTCGCGACTACGCCGCGACGCGGAAGCAGTTCGGCGTAGTGATCGAGAAGTTGCCCGCGGTACGCGACATGCTCATCGACATGAAGATCGCGATTGAGGCCGGACGCGCATTGTTGTATGAGACGTCGCGGGTGGTGGATTTGGAGATCGGACTCCTTAAACAGCTCGAAATGAATCCGCCCGAGGACAAGGCCGAAGCCAAGCAACTCAAGAACGATTCGCGAAAATACAGGCGATTCGCCGCGATGCTGACGCCGATGAGCAAATACTACTGCTCGGAGATGTGCAACACGGTGGCGTACGATTCGATCCAGGTTTTGGGCGGCAGCGGGTATATGCGCGACTACCCGTGCGAGCGATACGCCCGCGACGCCCGAATCACGACCATCTACGAGGGCACGAGCCAGTTGCAGGTCGTCGCGGCGGTTCGCGGCGTTTGCAGCGGGACGGCCGGGAAGTTCATGACCGAGCTGGTTCAGCAGGATTACGACGCGGAAGTCAAAGACCTGCTCGACGTGCTCGCGACGGGAATGAAACAACTGACGGAGGCCATTCCCTTCGTCAAGGAGCAGGGCAACGAATATATGGACCTGTACGGCCGGGCGCTGGTCGATATCGCCATCGACCTGATTAACGGCTATCTGCTCTGCGGCCAGGCCAGCACGAAAGTCCAAATGGACGTCCCCGTAGCCGGCAATGGCCAAACCATCTCGATGAAGAAACGCAAGGCCATGCTCGCCCGCCGATACGTCACCAAGAACGCCCCCAAGATCACCGCCCTGACGGAGCTAATCCGCTCCGGCAACAAGTCCACCTTCACCGAATACGAAACCCTCATCGGCCCGGTGCCGGAAAAGGGATAAAATCATTGTAAGTCCTTGATTGTGGAGCGTATAATAGCACCCCGGCCAAAATGCCGGGGTTTTTCATTGTACGTGCAACGTTTCATAAATGACTCGATTATGAGATTGCCACGCCGTCCTTCGGTCGGCTCGCAATGACAAGAGAATAAAATGGGACAGGCGATAAGCAAGTTAACGATAAAAGGCTACAAATCGATTCGAAATCTTGAGAATTTCGAACTTCGGAATCTCAACATCCTAATCGGCCCAAACGGCTCAGGAAAAAGCAACCTTGTGGGCTTCTTTCATTTGTTGGAAGAGATTTCTAAAGGAGAAGAAAGCTTACAACGTTATGTTAATTATGTGGGAGGAGCAGACAGACTTCTTTTCTTGGGTTCAAAAGTCACACCATTTGCAGAGATAGCTGTTTGGACTGATGATGCATGTAGTCAATTTGAGCTAAGAGCGACACCGGTCGGAAAACTTGAATATCTGCAAATCTCGGCAACCGAAACGACAGGTCTTAATGAAACTGGTAAACGCACAAAACTTGATTCACTACAACAAGGAGTCTATCGAAACTATAGATTATACCACTTCCACGACACGAGTGATTTTGCAGCAGTCAAACGCCCCCGCTCGAAAAGAGACTACGAGTATTTGCGCCCGGACGCAAGCAATCTGGCCGCGTTTCTACTTTTCCTCAAAAGGAAACATCAAAAGGAATATCAGTATATTCGTGAAGTCATTCAATTGGCGGCTCCATTTTTCGACGATTTCTGGCTACGTGAAGAAGACGACAAAGATGACATTCTTTTGGAATGGCGAGAGAAAGGATCGGATTATCCATTTCATCCCAGCCAGATATCGGATGGGACACTGCGGTTTATTTGCCTGGCGACGGCTCTGCTTCAACCAAATCCACCTTCAACGATTCTATTAGATGAACCTGAATTAGGATTACACCCTTACGCCTTGGTGCTATTGGCGGGTTTGATCCAAAAAGTTTCGTTTAACGCGCAGGTGATTGTTTCGACACAATCAGCCCCACTAATAGATCATTTCGAGCCGGAAGATATTGTCATCGTTGAACGTCAGAACGGCGAATCGATATTCAAACGATTGAACAAAGCTGATCTCAAGGTTTGGCTGGATGATTATTCACTCGGCGAACTCTGGCAGAAAAATGTGTTAGGCGGGAGGCCTTCACGTGAGTAGAGTTCGTATCCTTGTGGAAGGCCAGACGGAAGAGACTTTCGTCAATGAGATTCTCGCTCCCCACCTAAGTCAGATGGGTATTTATCCTCACGCTTTTCTTTTCCGCAAGAAGGGTGGCAGTTTTGCTTATCAAAGAGCGCGAAAGGAAATATTGAATTCCTTGAAGGAAGATACCGCTCGTATTTGTACGACACTGGTTGACTTCTACGGTATGCCAAAGGATTGGCCTGGAAAAGTCGAATCTCAGTCATGTCGGGATTATCAAGAGAAAGCTCAACGAATTGAACAAGCACTATCTCAGGATATTCTTGCTCAAATGGGTGGCAGTTGGAATCCAGCGCAGTTTATTCCCTATGTTCAAATGCACGAATTTGAAGCATTGCTTTTCTCCGACACGTCGGCGTTAGCTGGAAGAAATCCGAGGATTTCTGATCGGCTTGCACGTGTGCTGCAATCGTTTTCATGTCCGGAGGAGATTAATGACAATTATGATACGTGCCCTTCTCGACGAATTAAGCAAAGCATCAAGAATTATGTGAAAACAGTAGACGGTATTGTAGCAGCTCAGAAAATCGGCCTGGGGACAATGCGCCGGGAATGTCCGCATTTTGATGAGTGGATTAGGAAATTGGAAAATCTTGGGAATCAATAGGACTTTATGCTTAAAGCTGTCATATTTGATTTTGACGGGGTGATTACCGATTCGGAGGTTTTGCATCTGCGGGCTTTCAACCGGTCGTTGGTGCCGTTCGGGATCGAGATAACGACCAAAGACTACTATCAGAATTACCTCGGCTTTAGTGACTTCGATTGCTATGAGGCACTGATCGAAAAGGGTCTGCTGAAGATCGAGGAGGGGCAAATTGCGGATATCATCAAAGAGAAGAGCCGGATCTTCGAGCACCTTACGAGGACCGAAGGCCGGACCATCGAAGGCGTCCACGACTTTCTCACGATGCTCAAACAGAACGATATCCCGATGGCGATTTGTTCCGGATCACTCCTGGTGGAAATCGAGCTGATGCTGGACGAAGCCAAGCTGCGCCATTTCTTCACGACCATCGTCTCAGCCGAGCAGGTCAAGAAAGGAAAACCTCACCCCGAAGGATTCTTGCTGAGCCTCCGGAAACTGAACCAGGTCTGTCACCTCCCTATCCTCGCCCGCGAATGTATCGTGATTGAAGACTCCCAGTGGGGTCTGAAAGCCGGCAAAGACGCAGGCATGCACACGGTCGCGGTAACCACCAGCTACGAAGCCGCCCAATTGACTTTAGCCGAAAAGGTCGTCAATCGCCTCACCGAACTTAGCCTCGCCGACCTGCAACAGATTTGCGCGTAGATCGCGGAGGAACCGGCGTCTCGGCGGGTGATTTTGAGCGAGCCTGCTCCCATGCTCTCTCTGCTGATGTGACTGTTTCAGGCTCGCGACCGCCCGCACTCAGCACATTCCGCCATCTACGTTTGATCCGGCCCACGAATCCCATCTTGTCGACGGCGTACTTCAAACCCGCGTTCGCCCCGGTCGCAGCCATTTGTAACGCATTGATGAGCCTCGGATAGGCCCTCGGAGCAAACAGGCAAGTGCTGGCCTCCTGCCAGTTCTCAGTTCCATAGCGATTCTTGTACTCGGCGTCGCCGAAATAGAAATCCAGCGTGTCTATCGAAGGGTCATCGCACAGCCCCTCCAGCACCTTCAGGAAGAGGATTAGCCCAGGCTTGTACGAGAGGAACGCGGGGTCGTAGCCGATGTTCACCATGTAATAGACGTTCTCGTACTGCAACCCAAGCTGGAAGGCACAGGGTGTACCTTCGGCATAGATGATGTGACCCCGGAACCAGCCATTGATGGCAGCGGCCGTGAGTCGCGCCCTCGTATTCTCATCATCGACCAGTCCGGCGTTCAGGGCGTGCTGGTAGGTCTTGGCCGAGATGCCGGCCGCCGTTTCCAGGAAGTCGTTCACCTGGTCCTTCATCCCGTAGGCAACGTACCTAACGTTGCCGACGTGCCCCTGCTCGAATTTGGATATGGCCCGGCGGAGGTTGTGGCGGTGACCCCGTGAACGGGACGCATAGAACTTGTCCATCTTGTCGGGGACGGCCATGCGCCAATGCTTGTCGACCTTGGGGAAACGGTCGCATGTGAGAAAACCGGGCATAGTCCGGACCGCCTGGTAAAAGGCCGTATCGGTCTTGAGGTGGTGAAAGAGGACCATATCCGCCAGGCCCGACCGCAACTGGGCCATTAGCTCGTCGATCAGCGCGGCACAGACCTGTCCCTCCGGCCGGCCCAGGATGCCGCCGTACACGACGTTAAGACACTTCAATTTTGGACGGAGCAAGGTCAGATAGCCCAATTTGAGATCGAGCGGGTGCTCTTGCGTGCGGCCAATCACCATGGCCAGCGGCACGTCGTCCCGCTTGAGATACATGATGAACGGCTCGACCTGGCCGTCCATCGAATCAATGACGGAGACGTATCGGTTGTAGTCCGCGTTGGGGGTGTGGGAAGGCTCGGCCGCCAGCATTTGACGCCAGAGCGGGCGTACAGCGACGAGTTCATCGAGACTCCTTGAGATCCCTATGGTGACGCCGTCAGGCGTACGTTCTTTCGGACCCCGTCGAGCGGGTACGTGGTCGATGGATGAAGGCTTTTCAACGACCGACGTTGGTATTTGACCATCCTGCGAAAACTTGCCAGACTGTCCTTCCTCTGCTGTTTCCAGACCTTCCATAGCAGTATTCCTTTCTCCCTAAAGCCGCGCGTCCAAACCGTCCTTAGGATATTTTGCGCCGTCTTAGAATCGACGTTCCTTAACCTCCTCTGTGATAGAATAGCGACCAGCTATTCATCTGCTCATTGCTGCATTAAGATCCTTTCCAAACGTGTCCGCCGGCGAGCCCTCTTCGGGAGAGCGGAACGCGCGCCGAGCCTGGAGCAGCAGCCGCCGGACAAAAATTGGAGAATTGTCTAAACATGGGACGCTCCTTCGCAGCAGAAGCCTACTTCCATTTCAGACCTTTTGTACCCGTCCTCCGGCACGCAAAGGACTTCCAAATAACTCCGCTTTCACTAGCAAGACGCCGGTTTGGACGGGCAGAAACAGCCTCCTACCCATCCTCTGCGCATGATCGAATCATTTTCCTATCAGTCCATGAGCCGCCTGTCAAGGCAAAAAACCCTATGGAGACATTTTTCTTGCCTGAACCCGCTCAGAAAGCGTGAATCGGGAAAAATCTTCGGAAATACTTGTCAATAAAAACGCGGGCCGAGCGTCTATACATGAGAAAGGACAAGTTTTGAGGTGCAAAATCAACGGCGAAGGGCCGGACCATGAATACACCGGATACCATCAAGATAAGATACAGAGCAAAGATTGAGACCGAGACCTTCATCAATCGGCACCTCAACGACGGGGCCAAGGGATGGCCCAGACTCTGCGCAGTCCGCCCCGTTGGCACAAGCACGGCCCAGAAGCAGCAAACGATCCGGCGTACCGGCTGACAGGAACACTACGGGATCGTCTTCCTGACATAGTCCCTACCGTTAACAAGCCATACTTCCGGCCTCGACCAGCACTCTTCGTTAACTTAGGCCGTCTGGTCGATTCGTTCGAGCCTTTCGAGCAGTCCCGGATCGCCCAACTCCCTGAAGATCGGGTCTTTCGGGTCGAAGCGATTGAACGTGTAGATGCCGTCCACACCGGCCTTCCATTGACAGAACAGCAGCGGATTGCCTGAATCGTGCGTGTCGTTCATTCGCATCGACCAAAAAACCTCAAGATCGTTCTTGTGGCAGAAATCGACCATAATCCCTAACGGATCGGTTCCCATTTCGGAAAGGAGCTTGAGGTATTCGGCGACGCCCTCGTGAGATACGAGCAATTCGCTTTCCTCGCTGCGATGAAAATAGTAGTTAAAAACACCCGTACAGTAGAAAATCGAATCGACCTGTGAGCCGACCAGGTCCGTAGTGCGTTTGTTCAACAGATTCTCCGGCGTGACGGGTCTTTCGGTAGCGGCAGCGCGGGTGTTATTGCCGTCGTTGTTCATAATGATTCGACGTCGCCGGCGAGCGGCCTTCTTCCGCGCTGCCAACAAAGACGTCTTGTTGAAAGCACCGGCACATCCCGGCAACACCATAAAACACACTCCCGCACCGATGGTTTTCACAAAAGTCCGTCGATCAAAACTATCTGTCATCATGGTCTCCCAATAAATGATTCACAGAAGGTACCTGCTGAAAAAGTCAAGCTGATCATCCAGGGCTCTTTCAAAATTATCTCCGATGTAAATATCGAAATGATTGATCGGATAAGACTTCACGTTGGCATATTGTCGCAATTCTTTCTCCGTTTCAGCGCCTATTGGAGCTAAGCTGTCATGTCCGCACATCTGAATCAGAATAGGACAGTGCGCGTTCCGGACGTACTCGACGGGTTTGAAGCCATGCGATCTCAAGATCACACGAGCACATACCTCGTTGACAAAATCTTCGGGCGCGACGTTCAAGTATCCCTCGTATGTTTCAGAAAAAGCGAACAGAGCAAGACTGCCGGGCTTCCCCACAATCGGGATCGTATGGGCCGAAAGCCCAAAGCGGGACCTTATCATGTCCCTTTGTCCGTGAATGAACAGACGAAGAAAGTGCCGGAGACCCAGTTTCTTCCAGAACATCTTTCCTGAGGCGTGAGGGTCCAGCCCCGGGCATTGCCCGACGACACAGGCGATTCCGTGATCCTTGGCGGCTATAACAATCCCGTATCCCCCGCTTGCAGAGGTGCCCCACAGAGCGATTCGAGCCGGATC
>JARRQQ010000072.1:0-10427 GCA_037381725.1 Sedimentisphaerales bacterium | reverse complement strand
GTTACGGCCAGGGACAAACGATGGCCGTGGCGACCAATACCCTCTGGAAGTGGTGCCGGGCCTCGGAGGAGTTGAGAGACGCCTACGCAAGCTTCTGGCAACAGGCGGTCAAGAACATGACGGACTGGGAAGAAGGGCAGCGATTCATCGCCGTCAAATGGGACCAGAAACAATACAATCCGGGTGAGGACGCCGTGGCCACCATCAGCGTCGCCGGACGCCATGAAGCGGGTCGGCTTCAGGTCAAAGCTCGAATGAACCTGGACGGCCAATCCACGGCGATACCCGTCGAGCCTGTCATGGATCACACGAACACGTTTACAGCCAGGATGAATTTCTCCCGAAGCGCTCAGTATCGTTTCGAGCTGGATGCCTTGGAGGGCGATCAGGTGCTCGAATCCTATCAAAAGACAATCGTCGTGGGCACAAGGCTGAACGAAGGAGCGAATCTGGAGGTCGATCACGCGTTTCTCAACAGCTTGGCCGCTCAGGCCAGCGGGAGGTACTTCCGCGAAGGAGAATTCGAGAATCTGATCGGCACGTTGCGAAGCCGAATTCTCAGCCGGACCGTAAGCATGGAAATCCCGCTGATAGAAGACAATTACGTTTATATTCTCCTCTTTGTTGGTATCTTGGTTTTGGAATGGATCATTCGTCGGAGAATGAATCTCTTGTAGACTGGGACTAATTGATTCGCGCTGTCATCCCTGCTTTCGCGGGAATGACAGATTGTGCCACGAGCAAAGGTTGCAATGAATAAGAAGAAGCATATTCTGTTTAGTATGCGCTCGCTGATTACAGCGGTTTTCTTGGTCGTTCTTGCCGGGTCGACGCCTGCAACGGGAGTGATTAGGAAGGCGGCGGTTTATTTCTCCGATGGCAAGGTGCTGACCGGCAAGGTCGCCCTGACGGCGGGGCGCAAGTTCAAGCTGAATATCCCGAAAGGCGGCAAACTCAAAACGACGGATATGGTGACGGGCGAAGACGTCCAATATGGCAAGGTCCGTCAGTTCACCTTTGAGCCGATTAGGGAAATGCGGTTCTATCCGGAGAAGGAGGAATTGCGCCGGGACTGGAAGTTCGTGGAGACGACCAAGTACGACGAAAAAACGGCGGTTGCCGATTACACGCCGGCCAAGAAGGAATTCTGGGGCCAGGTCTATCCGCTGAGATATCTCGCTTCCACCGTCGTTTTCAACAATGGTGAGATACTCGAAGGACATCTCTACAGTGTGGTCATCTATCTGGAGACCGAGCAGAAAACCCACAGAATCATTCTTCGCAGCAAGCAGCGAGGCGAAAAAGGCTCCAATCTGGAGGACCTCCTCTACGTCACGAAGATCAAAATGCTGGACGAAGGACAAGATATTGCCGCGAACGTCACGGTGAAATTCACCGGGATGACCTTCGGACCAAATGATACCGCTCAGGCGGTGACACGGGATTCACTGACTCCCGTGCCGACCGAGCGACGTCAGACCCCCGGGACCTTCGTCGTCAAGTCCGCTTTCGGGGAGGACTTCTACTTAGCGGCAAAGAAAGACGGCAAGTATCTCGTCGGCTGGCCAGGGCAACGGGACGAAAAGCTCTTTGCCCTTGCCCAAGACTACGTCCGGCGCCAGCGGGATTTCTATAATGATAAAGAATTGCTGGGCGTGATGAAGAGCAAGGATGGACGGGACGTCCTGACATTGCTGAATCTGCGGCGCCGATTCGCTCCGACGAACTTCGGCGAGATTGGCGGGGAATGGGACAAAGAGCGGGGCCGCATTGTGGAGCCGTGGCGGCTGAGCATCTGGCGATGGAAATATGACGAGGCCAACCAGGAATTGTTGCTTTCTTCTCGCGGCACATTTTTCCGCCGGATATTTTTGCCTGAAGACCCGACGCCGGAGGCCGCGATCTGCGAAGAACTCTGGCACGTGCGGCGTGATAAAGACACGGTTCTCGTAGGAGCATCTACGAAAAAGTAAAGGCATGAGCATCGAACCATGAAGCGAACGAATATCCAGGCAGACGGCAACATCCACGAGCTTGTAGTCAGCCTGCGCAAGCTAATGCTCACCAGCCGATTGGTCTCGGGGCTGGTGGTATGGGCGACGGTGAGTCTGGGGACGTGGTTCGTCTTGTTCCTGATCGACAATCTCCTGCATCTTCCCGAAGGGCTGCGTCTGGCCTTTGCCTTGGGCGGCCTCGGCGTGATGCTTTTCGAGTTCTGGCAGCTTCTGCTCCGCCCGCTCATCCGGCGGGAAAAACTCGAAGCGACCACCTTGTTTTTGGAGCGGCGATTCGCGGTCCCCGAGAATATGCTCATTAATGCGCTCTGTTTCGAGTCGGCAAATCTAAAAAAGTGTCAGGTACCTTTTGCGCAAGAGACGATCACCGCGGGCACGTCCCTGATGGCCGGGGCCGACGTGAAGGAGTTGTGGCAATTTAAGAGGTTGCGACGATGGCTCATCGCGCTGATCATTGTCTGCATCCTGTGGGGGCTTTACGGCGTCAGCCAGGGCCGGGAGGCAATCAACGCTTTTCTGAGATACGTCAATCCGCTCGGCGACGTTCCTCCGGCCGGCTCGGTCGTTTTGGAAGTGACGCCGGACCATGACGTTGTCCTGGCCGAAGGGGACGATCTTCAGGTTCGCGTTCACGTGAAAGGTCTCAAGAGAGGCAAAGCCCTCCTGACGTATCCGGACGTCGTGTGGCGGCGGGGAGCGGATTCGGTGAGCAACGAGAGAGGCGACAACAAAGTCACGCCGATGCAGTTGTCGAGCGAAGGTGAGCATCGCTATGAATACACGTTCGATTCGGTGGCGGAGTCTTTTGCCTTTCGGGTCTTCGCGGCGGATACGTACACCGAGAGCATCAAAGTCACCGTCAATCGCGTCCCCCGCATCAAGGAATCGCAATTTCACATTCTCGCCCCTTCCTACACCGGCCTCGAACGTATTAGCACACTCGGGCCGCCCGAGGTCTTGCCTGGGCCAGTCGGCTCGGATGTGACCGTCGACGTAAAGCTGGACAAAAGTGCCGAAGAGCTATGGTACAAGGATGCGGGTGACTGGATACCTTTCAAGAGGAACGGTGATTTGTGGACGGTCAAAACGAAGCTGCCACAGGCGGAATCCTATCAGATCGAGGTCAAGGCAGAAGGCTTCGAGCGACGAATCAAAATTGCCGAAGGACCGATCCTCGCCCAACAGGACCGACGGCCCGAGGTGGAATTTGTCACCTCTGATCTCAACCGGCAAGTTAATCCGGGCGAAAGACTCAGGCTCGATATTCAAGCTTATGATGATTTCGGGGCCAAGCAGATCTTTGTCACCAAGAAGTCGGCAAGACCCGACAGTCCCGAAGAGGCCGTCAAGAGTTGGGAATATGAAGGTCCTCCCGGCAAGACGCAAGCCCGCGAGAACTTGCTGCTGTCGATAGACGCCAGCCTGTTCAAGCCGGGCGATAGCTACGTCTTGCAAGCTTTCTGCGAAGATTTCAGCGCGGCGGGAAACGTCGGCAAGTCAAAACCTCTCACGCTCCAGGTCAGATCACTCGATGAAATGACGATCTCTGCAGATGATCCGAACAGCGACGCCTTTGCAGAGCTGGACAAGGCCATCCAGGCCCAGCAGACGGCTCTGGGCGTCACCGTGAATCTCATGGCCAACCTCGATGACGTCGTCGATGCGAATCGCACGCAGGCGGAGAATCTGGCGTCCATCAAAAATCATCTCTCGCAGATGAAACAAAAGCAAGAGAACGTCGGCTCTCACATGACCCGGGCCCAGCAAGTTTCCGTCGAGCCTAAGCCTGAGTTTGTAACGAAGCTGATCGAGTTGAGAGACAACGAGCACGCGAGGATTCTGGAACGAATCGACGCGGCGGGGCAAACAGAAACTGCTGATCGCGATTCCGTTTCGCACTCTCTCAGCTCGATTGAAAAGCAGCAGGAGTATTTGCTCGATCAACTGCTCGCGCTTAAAGGAATCGTGGCCAAAAAAAGCCAGATCGAGGCCGAGCAGGCGATGGCTGAGCTGCTCGGTGAAAAGGACGAATCCCTGACTCCGAGTATCGAAGAGACGCTGACCAACACGATCAAAGAGCTTGACGAGTTCGCCAAGCAACAAAAAGGGATCATGGAAAAACGCCAGATGGTTCAGGACAAACCACCGGAGGACTTCTCCGAAGAGGATCAGGAATTGCTGGAGGATTTGGCTATCGACCAATCGAAACTTGCTGAAGTCCTCGGCAACGTGGTCAACGACCTGAGCAATATGAATCTTCTCGATTTTGGCGATAGTCAAATGACCGAGTCGATGAAGAGCATCTACGAGAAGTCGGAGGAACTCGCGGATAAAGCCGAGGAGGCCGCCGAGATGCGTGAGGCCAGACAGGATGCGTACCGTCTGGAGACCGAAGCGGTCGAGATGGCGGAAGAGCTGATGATTAACTGCGAAGCGACGCTTGGATTCCATGACGATATTCAGTTTGTCGCCGAGATTCCCGAGGACGAGCAGTTGGTGGCGCCATTAGCGGAGTTGCCGGCGGAATTGGAGGACCTGGTCGGCGATTTGATTACGCAGGAAGAAGAGATGCGGCCGGAGGTCGAAGACATTGGCAGCTATCTCAATTCTCTGGATCACACGGCTGGGCCGGTCGCCGACGGGACCATCAGCAGCACGAGCGCCAAGGGAAAGACGGGCGACCAGAGACCGGAGGACAACGTCCTCGAAGGTCGAAGCGGGGCGGGGCGGAGCGGTATGTCCGACGGGCAGCTTGTCGAGCCGGTGGCGAAGGATCTCGACCAGAACGAGTACGGTCTGCGGGAACGCGTATCGAATACGCCGCTCGAAAGCGGACAGGTCGAGGACCAGGACGTCGGGGCGGCTACCGGCGGGACCGGCCTGGGCAAGACCACGGACGGCACGACGCAGTTCGGGATGGGCGGGAAACTGCCGCCAAAGGTGCTGGAGATGATGCGCGAGAGCCTTCAAACCCAGCAGAACATCAGGCAGTCCTCGGAGGACGTTGTCACCGAACTGAAGCGTTACAATTTGTCAGTGACGGACTTGGAAACGTCGATTGACGCCATGAAAAGGGTGGAGCAATCCATTCGGAACGCGGATGGAATTGAGATCAGAAGTGCCTACGACGAAACCGTGAACGGCTTGAGGAAATCGCACGGCGCCGTGGGCAAGCAGCTTTCGATGCAATACACGAGGGATAAGGCTCTGGCCAAAAGGCTCCAGAATATCATCTCCCGCAGGCAGGGCCTGAATTACAAAGGTTACGATCAAATGATTAGCGCGTATTTCGAGGCCTTAGCCCGAACAGAAAGCAAAGGCGAATCCGTGCAAAAAGAATGAGGCGTCTCATCGTATTCACGAAGTTCAATTATATAATGACAACAGCGAAAGGGCGTCTCGGATACCTTCTGTGCTGCGCAACGATCTTGCTTTCGCCCGACGGTGTGCCCGCTGCGGATGCGCCCACATCGTCCGGCTGGCACGTGAAGAGTGCCCCGATTCGATTTCATATCGAGAAAGACGACGACCAATCGCTCATTCCGGAAATCTCACTTCTGGACCTTCCACCGGACAAGAAATCGGAAGCGGTGCAGAAATGGATCGAAGAACACAGGTGGGGTGAACGGCGCCGATTCCAGGGAAAGCTCTGTCTGAATTGTCTGCCCGCCTTTGGCTCAAAAGGCTTCAAGTACAACCTCAACCGAGATTTCACGCATTTCGTATCCAGGGCGGGAATCTACGACAGCACTGATCCCAACACCGTGGTTGTTTTTGAAGTGCATGCCGACGACCGAGTCTTGTTTCGGTCGGACCCGGTCACACGGCGAAATCGGATGGTCGAAATCAATGTCGGAATTCCGCCTCGCAGCAAACAACTGAAACTTGTCGTTAAGACGGAGAAAGGACGATTTCGCAACCGAGCCAGATGGATCGACCCGGGATTTGTCATGCGCGGCAGGTACCCGATGGTCTCCCTCGTGCGCATTTACGCGCCCGGCTACGACCTGCCGAGCTTCAAGCCGGCGATGATCGCGACCACAAGCGGTGAGAAAGTGAAGAGCCGGATTCTGTCCGCGGCAAAGGGCGAGGCGATGGACATTCTGTTCGAGAGTCCCGTTGGCAATCCAAGCTACCTAGTCTATCTGGTGCCCAAGGGCCGAAGCAGCGAGGCGGATTCGTCATGGCAGCCCGAGGCTGGGCTTGTGCTTGAGACACGATGGAGCTCGAAGGGCGTGAAGTCCTCCGATGGGCTGACGGGGTTTAAGGCGGCTTTCGATCGCGCCGAGCCGGTTGGCCGAAGCCTGGTGGACGACATTCAGCAAACGTTTCCGATTCATCGGTTGGTCGATGAGCAAGGTGTGCCTTTGCGAAAGGGGGGATTCGGATTCTACCGCTATACAGGGTATATTTTCGTGCCTCGCAAGGGCAAGTATAGCTTCGCTACGATTTCGCGTTGGGATTCTTACATCACTATCGACGACAAGGAAGTCGTGAGCTGGTCGGGAAAACACGACATCCACGGGGGCCGCCGGGGCGAGAAGAAGGGATCGATCTCTCTCGAGCCTGGTACGCACAAGCTGGAGTATTTCAATTACAGCCCGTGGGGGCAGATGTTCGCCCTGGCCGCATGGGAGAAGCCCGGGGAGGAGTTGAGGCCCATGACGAGGACGGATTTTCTTCCCCTCGGGCGGTACAAGGTCACCAGCGCCGAATTTAGGGATCCAAGCAAGGTCTACGCCGCTTTCCAATGGTCCATCGTTGACGATTTCCGTCTCGAACAAGACGGCCCCTCATTTGTGACGATGCGATTCATGGCCATCCGGCCGGAGCGATTGACTCGATACGACTACCGGTGGACATTCGATGATGGAACCGTTGCGACGGGCGAGACGGTCGATCACGTTTTTTTGCGGCCGGCGCTGCGCGCTGTGCGACTCGACGTCTCGCTGGAACAAGAGCATCTGGCCCGCACCACTCATCAAGTCCGCGTTCACCCCGCGTGGGACAAATGTCTGACGTATATTGACAATATAGACGACTATGACGAGGTCATAAAGCAGCGTGCTCTCGACAAGGCCCCGCCCGATGACCTCGTGAATCTCTTTACGTTAGCTGGGACGGCGGATCGCCCCGGCTGGAAAAGCCGGGCAGCCACCGTCCTGAGCGAACACGTGGATAGATTAGTGCGCGAATCCGAAAACACGGACTTCATCGTCGATTTCGGCCAGTACCTTCTTTCTCCCGCGCTCAAGAAGTACGACAAGGCCCTTAAGCTATTCAGCCGGTTATCGGAGAAGTCCGGTATAGACGAACCTACGCGCCAACGAGCCGTGATCTGCCAGGTCGAGACCCTCGTCACTTATTTCGGAAGAAATGACGAGGCTTTGAAGCTACTTGACACCTTACAGATACAAAACGTCTCGTCCGGCGACTGGCGACGTCGCGCGATCGTGACCAAGGCTGAGGCTATGCTGGCACTGGGCCACGCGGCAGAGGCGATCGATTTGGTTCGACCGCTCAGTGCGGCGTCCAATTCGGCCGATGCTGCAAAACAGGTCATCAAGCACGCGGGATTGATGCGACACGCGAGGCTGCTGGCCGGATTCAAGAATGATCCGAACAAGTGGGATTTTGCTATGGCTGATATTGAGACGGTGGTCGCCGAAGACCCCGTGGAGGTTTTCTCCCCGGGCTTGAATCTCATCAAGCTCGACGTGCACCTAGCCCGGGACGAATTCCAAGCGGCGTTCTATCTGACCGAGCGACTCAAGCACTTGCAGTTGAACGATTATGACATCGCCCAGGTCCTCGCGCGTCAGGTCATCGCCCTATGCGGTCTAAGAGACGTGGGCAAAGCCAAATCCATCTATGCTCGACTCGCGAAAGACTACCCTTCCAGCCCTGCCATCTCCCAAGCCCGACAAGCCATCATCCAAGCCGTCGGACAGAAGTAGCCCGAACCTGCAACGCGTGAAGCCTCGGACGGTCGAAAATCACAGTGGCCCGCAGAAAAGGCTGGATTCTTGTGCAACGTGCCAACTCTGCTATAATTGGCGGCAAGCAAATACCAGACCGTTTGATTTAATACCAGGCCGTTATGGTGAACATTCCCGACGATGTGATCAACAGGATGACTGAGCGGATTGTGCACAATGCTCATCCTAAAAGAATCCTTCTTTTTGATTCTCGAGATCGTGGCCAAGCGAATGAGTGCTCGGATGTGGATTTTTTGGTGGTGGAGCGCGGACCTTCCGGCCGGAATCGAAGCCGTCGGCGCGGCGCTCTTCGGATGATGTTTCATATCTCAAGCAGTTTGAGGAACAAATGAGCAAAAAGATTAGTCCCAAGGATGTTGGTGCTCGTGAAATGGTGAAGCATTTCTGTCAGTATGTTGTAGGTCTCAAAGCAATACATTATATAGGCAAGGAGCTATTTGCTAACGACGAAGGCAGGAAGCTCATGGAGCAAACTGCGGTCTCATTTTTCACAGACATGAACGGCATTTTGGTCAAGTACTTTATATTGGAAATAGCTAAAATCACTGATCCAGCGGTGACCAAAAATACATACGAGAATTTCACAATAGCAAATTTGCTCGAAACTATTAATTGGCCTGAGAGCGTTGCGCATGATTTGGCTCGTCTGAATCGAGTAATTAAGGATTTCAGAAAACGTATTAAAGGGGCAAGAGACAAGCTACTAGCGCATTATGACAAGAATACGTTTATGTCAGGCACAGTTCTTGGTACATTCCCCGAGGGGGACGACGACAAGTTCATGGAGGCTTTGGAAGAAATGTGTAATGTGCTTCACAAAGCCTCTTTCGGTTCTATCTTTGGCGATATTGTGGTGGGAATGCCAGGTGATGTACTCGATCTCAAGAAAACGCTGAAAAGAGCTATTGCATTTAACAAGCTCTTCAAAGAAAGCAGTGGTGAAGCTAAGCTGCGACTTTTCAAATATTTGAACGCGTGATATGTTAGTCGTGCCAAACTCAGGAATGCCTCCTTGTAGTTATTGGTTCCTTTCGCCGAAATCCTTTCCCGTCTCGCACTGGGTCCCGAGATACGAATAAATGGCAGGCTCGCTTCCCAATCATTCGAAGGTCAGCTTAAACGCCACAGTCAAAACAAAGCGGATTCAAAACTTTAGTCACTTTTCACAGCGTTATTGGCTTGGGGTGTAGCCTAACCTGCCCCAGACGGCTCTTTGGACTTTTTGGAGGTCCAGGTTGCCAGGCTGAGTGGACTGCGCGTCGTGTCGGCCCACGTTTTGCCAGTCTGAGTGTTCGGCCATCCATCGTGTGCGGGGATCGTTGAACTTAAGGTACTCGGCATGGTGGTCAGCCATGGCGATGTTCGTGCCAACATCATGCCGTTTCGTAATTTGATCCCACCAACGCGGCTGATCGTAAAAAAGCGTCCAACTGGAGGAGCTCAGCAGACCTTCATCCAGAAAAACCATGCGCATAGACGGACTTTTAATGTCGCCTCGTTTCATAATCGGATGCAATGGAGGCATAGTCATGTGGCCACGGTGGCCGTTCATGGCGTCGGGAATCGAATACGTAATAAGTTCGCCGCGTACACCCGTTGGGCATTTGTAGAGCTTTTCTTCTTTGACATATTGGAACAAGCCCCCATCGCGCAGACCCTGTCGCTGCGACTCTTCCGATGCGTCAGATCCCATATAATAGACCCAAGCCTTCTGTCGTTTTGTGGGGGAGCCGCCGTATGTAGTATTTGTTTCTGCACTTGAACTGGTTATTGCAAAAATAATCTTCCCGTCATTTTCATCGGCATACATATCCCAGGCCAGCATGAGTTGCTTCAGGTTACTCATGCAGGACATACGCTTGCCCTGTTCTCTTACGCGGCTCATCGCCGGCATCAGGATCGCCAGTAATATGGCGATAATGGCGATCACAACCAGTAGTTCAATTAATGTAAAAGCTCTTTGTTTTTGCATCGTTTTGCCCTCTCAATTTTGGTGAATTCCTGTCAGCCGCTATACAGTTGCGCGAGACAGGCCTTCTGTTCCATCCGCCTACGTCAATTTCCACGGTTTTCGGTATTTGTAGTGCAGGAGTCTGCTTGCCTTCTTGTTGTTGATAATCTGCTCGGTTTTCGGGTCCCACTCGATCCGGGACTTCGTCGCCAGCGCGATATTGGCCAATAGAGCGAACGTCGTGGAGCGGTGGCCGGTTTCCATATCGCAATGCGTCTTGGCCCGGCTCTTGACGCAATCGACGAAATTGCGAACGTGCTGATCGGTCAGGTCCCCGTCGATTCGTTTGGTTTCCGACGGTTCGATACGCGGCTTGGGGTCCTGGAATTGCCCACCGCGCGAGGGGATGATGTTGAAACTCCTGGCCTCGGAGCCACAGTAGAGATTGCCGAGTGTGCCTCG
>JARRQQ010000071.1:0-15204 GCA_037381725.1 Sedimentisphaerales bacterium | reverse complement strand
GTTTCATAGAAGATTTTGGAATGGGTTGACAATGCGGATTGATGGGCTTGGAACGCCGCTCATCAGTCGCGAGGCTTTTTGCGTCGGCGGAAATAGCCTGGTCAGGCAGCGTATCTCAGCACAGCGATAAAGTGACATGCCGTGCCCGCGTAATGAATGGGATACTCCTTGATCCAAATCGTTTCCTTCTGATATTCAAAAAGATCTTTCATCTGGATATTTAATATTTAGGACTCGCCCCCGGCCCGCGCTCAGCTCTATTCATCACTGACCACCCGCTCGATCTTGGCATCGTGATTCTGATGAATCGTAACCGCCTGCTGATCGGGGTCTTCGACAATGATTCGTCGGTTGTCGCCGATCATGAGGTTTCCCTGAATGACGATGTTTTTCGTTTCGCCGCGCGTGTCGACGCGAATGGCGGCAATCTGGTGCTGATCGGTTTCGATGATGTTGTCGGCGATGACGTAGTGCGCGGTCGGCGTGTTGAGCCTGTCATGAGTGGCCTGGTTGATGGTGATGTTGGCGTTCCATATCTGTGGCCGCTCTCCGCCGTTCGATTTACGACCGTTGAGCGAGAAGATGTTGCCGGTGATAACGCAGCGGAGTGAGTCAGGAATCCAAAGTCCCTCGCGGCCGCTGCCGGTAATCGTGTTGCCGTTGAGTATGCAGAACTGGCTGCCGCGTTCGATGGTTACGCCTCGGGAGCCGTTATCGCGGATGATGTTGTTGGCCGCGACGACGTGCCGGCAGCTCTCGAGAAAGTAGCCGCCCATCTTCGCCCTGTAGACGAGGTTGTCGTTGAACTGCCCCCGCTGACAGAAGTAGAAGTGCGTGCCGTCCGAACGGGAGTCCTCCAGACGACAGCCGCGCACGGTAAAGTCATGCACGTAGTACATGGCGACGAGGCCCTGGTCCTCACGCTTCGATCCCTTCTCCGGCCCGCGATTCGCCTTGGCCTGGTAGTCGCCATACTTGTTGCAGCAGTTATCGATAATCGAGTCGAGAACGCGGACGTCGGTCGCGGGATGGTCGGCGTTCGCGGCAAAGACGCCGATCCCGTTGCTCGAAAGGTCCCGGATGTACATGTCCCGAATGCGAATGTTCTTGCACTCTCCCACGAGATGAATCCCGCGGATGTTGATCCCCTCGGGCCACACGTCATTGCGCCCGACGATCGTCCCGCCCAAAAATCGCATGTTCGTGACGTCCCGGCCGAGGAAGAGTTGCCCGTCCGCCGCGCACCTGTCGTCGAGGAGAAAAGTGGCCCCCTCCATGTGGAGCGTCAGGTTGGAATGGACGCGCAACCCCGCCGGGTCGGCAATACGATAGATCATTGGCGCAAAGACGATTTCGCCGCCGTTCGAGGCGGCCGAATCGATGGCCTTCTGAATCTGCGTTTGGTAACTGACTGAGCCGTCGGTGACGTAGCCGTCGGGGAAAAAACCGGTCACGTGAATCGGATCGGTGTTTGCAGCTTGTGCCTGCGTCGGCGCTGATGAAAGCGCCACGATACACAGGCACAAAAGGGACGATAAGGCTGCCCCGTGAGGTCCCTGTAGTGAATTCATTTTTTTCCTTTCTGCCGCGCGGCATGGCGATCCGTGCTCAGTCCATGGTCGCCCAAAGTCTACCTACACGAGGCACATGACAGCCCTGAATTGAGCGGTCTGGTCCGCTTCAATGAATTGCTAGGCGGTGCTGCCTCCTTCTTGTTTTCTGCATTTGAGGGCGAACCATCCCTTCTTCTTTTCCTCACGTGCATCGAATTCCGAGAACCCAACACTTTCCAATACTACTCGAACTTCTTCGATGCTTAGTTACGGCATTCCAATGGCATCTACAATACGCTGATTTCTGCGGTCGTATTTTTTGTTTTTATAAGCAGCTCCCACGATAAGGAGTTGTCCGTTTTGCTTCGTAACGCGATGAACCTCTTTGAGGTCATTGCGAAAATCCGGCCAGAAATAGTGGCTCTCAAAAGCGGTGACCAGACCAAAAGCACCATCGCTGAATCTCATCGAAGAGACGGCCTCTTGAAATATTTCCACTCGTCCTTCGTTAATCAGCGCACGATTTTTCTTCCTGGCCACTGCAACAGCATCCGGCGAATAGTCAATGCCGACGACGTTGCCATCTGTGGCGATTTCTGAAAGTCGCTCAACAGTCTTTCCGCCGCCACATCCAATGTCAAGTACGTCTATATCACGTGCGATGTCGATAAAGCCTAAGCCCCATCTCGTGAGACCGGAATGCCCGAAATTCATTCCCCTGGCGAGAAATCGACCAAATCGCCCACGAGGTTTCTTGCACTGACTTAGCATTCTTCTTAATAAACTCATGCAAGGCTCTTTTCTTATCTGCAGTACCGCACCACCTGGTCTATTCTAAATGGTCACCATTTTCTATATTCTACTCCGGTCTTTAATAGGTGGCTGTCCCTAGTTTGCCCTAGTTTGCCCAATCCTGAAAGGCCACGACCAGATCGGCAGTGTCATAGTAGTGACGGAATCGGATGATCTTGTTGTCTCGAATCGAGAAGATCATCACCCATTCGTGCTCATAGCCACGGCCAGTTTTGCGTACCGTGCCTCGGTTCTTGCCTTCGACCACTACCCGATCGTCTTGCGTGCAGACCTTGAACAGCTCGAAACCCTCCGGCTTGACATTTTGACCGAGCTCCTTGAAGTACGCTGCCACTTCTTGTTTTGTCCGCCGAGTCGACGACCAAGAGATCTCGGGCGGATGGGTGCGGGTTACAGGAGACTGCCAGTCGATCTCTTCCCCCACGAATAGGATGACGCCTGGTAAATCCCCTCGCTCCAGAGTTGCGAAGAACTCCCGTACCACAGCTACGTTGTCACTCATGGATCTCATCCTTTCTTGCTGATACGCTGACACCGCAAAAAATGGTATGGTTAATAAATGAAATCACTTCACTCTCTTGGCGGCACGCTAACGCCAGGGATGAGCGGACCGCGCCAGCGGGTACGCTCGATCCCTTTGTTCTGCAATCTATTGACCGACCAGACCTTTGGCAACTGACTCAGCCTTTCCGCGGGTGTTAAAACTGGCGATTGTCAGTCTGCCAACTGTTTGGCCCTTTATCCATGGAGAAGAGACAATCTTCCTCCTCTGTGATCTGCAACATCTCTACGCTTGTTGCACGAATGTCAGCATTAGCCAAGAGAATTTCTGGATGTACATAGATTGTCTGTGGAGGTCTTTTGATACTCGCTTCTTCCAGGTTGTTTCCGGGTTGTTGTTCAGCCTTGTGTACCTCGAACGTAATAGTTGGCGTACACTCAGGGGATGCAAGATACTCTAATACGCTATTTTCCTCTTCCTTTGTAGTGCATCCAGAGATCCCGAAAAGCACAAACATGCAGAGGCACGAACTGACAAGTGATTTCATGTTAGTTCCCATATATGCAGAACAGTGTATATATGGTTTCCAGATAAGACGCCGGACCTGTCTAAGTGTCCGTATAGCACTTCAATTTTCTTGCGGTATCTGGCCGGGAAAACTCCGTCCCCGTCGGTGTCTCGCAAAAGGTGCACGCCGGAGAACCTTCACCTTTTGCTCCGAGAAATCAAGATAATATCGCCGTTGGTAGTCTATGATGCATGAGTCGGGCGTGCAAGCGAAAAAACGTGCCGGGTAGCTTAGAGAAGTGACTCACGTACCGTTAAACAAATGATTGCCTGGTGTTCCTTTCAGAACCAGACTCGAAAAATAGGGAACCGCTTCGCGGACCTGTTTTAACAGATTCCTCGACTACGCTCGGAATGACAAGCTGGGTTTTATTGGCGTGCCTCAGTCAAGTGATGATATAATCCCCCGTGAGTAGGAAACGCATGGGTGGGTCTGGTTGGTCTTGCGGAAAGAAAGATAAAAACCATTGGCCAAAAAGTGTATAAGGGGCTCTGACAAAACTGTGGCTGGGGAATAAGGAACCGCTTCGCGCAGCTATTTTAACAGATTCCTCGACAGTGCTCGGAATGACGAAGCGGGTTTTATTAGACTGCCCAAATTCATTGAGGTACTCGAAGTGAAAAAAGTGATTTTTATAATGACGTGTGGTGCGTGGATTTGCTCATGTGTGGAGGCGTCTTATGATGAGGCGTATTGGAACGACGGGTACGTTATCGAGCGGGGGATACCGAGACCGCTGGCCGATCATCCGGGGAACATCTATCTGGATACGGAAGAGGTGTGGGTCAAGGTGCCCGCCGAAGCGCCGGAAGATGCGCGAAGCTGGCAAGCGCTGGATGATAAGGGGCGGAGGATTTGTGGGAGAGAATTTTCTGAGTCTTCGGCTTTGCCATCTCAGATTCGGTTGGGCCGGCTGCCCGTCGGATGGTATCGAGTGGAGTTTCTGGACGGGAAGGGTGCGTGTTTGCATTTGACGACGGCGGCTGTGTTGAAAAAGCTCGTAGCACCGATCCCCCAGGATTCGCCGGTGTGCGTGGATTCCGCTACGGCGTGGTTCGCCAAGAATCGGTTGGAGGACCAGAAAAGGTTTGCATCGTTTGCGGCGCTGGCGGGCGTGAACTGGATTCGCGACCGGCTCACCTGGCGCGAGTTGGAGCCAAGGCGGGGCGAGTTTACGAAAGCCGTTACGACGTATGATACGTCGGCGGCGATTCAGAAGCGTTATGGCTTGAAGGTGTTGCAGGTTTTTCACATGACGCCGGAGTGGGCCTGGGATACCGAATTGGATGGCGAGCATCCATCGGGACGATTCGCCCGCGACTTGCGGGACGTCTACCGGTTCTGCGAAGCGATGGCCAAACGGTTTCACGGGCAAGTGTTGGCATGGGAACCGTGGAACGAGGCGAACGTCAGCACGTTCGGCGGTCATACGGTCGATGAGATGTGCAGCTTCCAGAAAGCGGCTTTTCTGGGATTCAAGGCGGGCGATCCGACGGTGACGGTGTGCTGGAACGTGTATACGACGACGCCGACGCCTCAGCACACGCAGGGTCTCCTGGATAACGAGGAGTGGTCCTACTATGATACGTACAACATTCATACGTATGACTGGGCGCACGACTACGAGCGGCTGTGGGTCGAGGCGCGGAAGGTGGCGTGTGGCAAACCGATCTGGGTGACGGAAGCGGATCGCGGAATCAAGTATACTGGGCCCGAGCCCTTTTGCGATCTGTCGCGGGAGGACGAACTTCGCAAGGCTCGATACATCCCCCAGTCTTACGCATCCAGTCTCCACGCGGGCAGCGTCCGGCATTTCCATTTTATCTTAGGGCATTATTCCGAGGGGGGGACGGTACAATTCGGGTTGTTGCGAAAGGATATGACGCCACGACCGGCGTACGTGGCGTTGGCGGCGGTAGGGCGGCTGCTGGCGGGGGCGAAATGCCTGGGACGATGGGACATTCCAAATCAGGCTAATGCGCACGTGGTTGCGTTTCGGGCGTGGCCGGACGGGCGGGAGCGGGACGTTCTGGTCGCCTGGGCGGAGAAAAAGGCAGACTGGCCTGGGCGTGGCAAGACGAAGGTTCCCTTCACACTGCCCGAGTCGTGGCACGTTGAAGGTGTATTTGACTACCTCGGTCGGCAACTGGATGAGATGCCGGCGGAACTGGCCGGCGAGGCTTTGTTCATTGTTTTGCCCGCCGGACAAACCAACGAAGTGAAGTTGTCGTCGGTGGAACGATCCGCCCGGCGAGTGGACCGCGTTTGTCCGATTGTACTCCAGGTGCAAATGCCGCGGAGTACGACTATGAAAATCGCGCCGTTGCCGTGGTCCCAGGGATACGAATACCGGATCGATCCCGGTCAGCCGTATCGTCTGCACATGTTTGCATATAACTTCGGGAGGGAATCCGCGAAGGGTACAATTCGAGTCGAGAATAAACCATCCGGCTGGGTGCTGGATCGGGAGCAGTGGACTCTGTCGGTCGATCCGGCGCAACGCCAACCCTTTGAGGCAACGTTGACGATACCAGCGGGGCAGACTAGTATGATACGTTTAGCAGGTGATTTCGGCTCGACGGGCAAGGCCGCCCTCGCGTTTCGAGTGCAAGGCCAGGCAAGCGAGAAGTAAAGGTGCTTTACGTCTCTATCGGTGGTGTGGCTTTGTTTCCGCGGATGGCCCATACGATCTGGTAAGCAGCGCCCACGATGGCCATCGCAACAAGGGCGGAGAACAGAATCATCGACATCAACAACGCCGCTGGTTTTTCTACGTTGTAGATCGCGAGGAATCCAACTAACGTGATCTCCCGGATGCCGAGATTCGCTACCGAAATGGGGAATCTCCCCATGACGTAGATCGCGGCGCAGAGCCATACGAAAACTAACGCGGGGGCGGCGATGTTCGCCGTTCTGGCGGCCAGGATATAAGTGACTACGCCTCCGACGAGTGTGTCGACAGTAATGATCGATGCCACGACGAGGTGAAACCGCCACCCGACCGTCTGGAAGACTGCGATTTGATCGAGTATTTCTCGGCCTTTGAGGCCGACCCCCGCCGGCAAGGGTTTGAGTGGTATTTTGAGAAGGCCGATGATTTTGCCGCCAAGCCGCTGGTTGAGCACCAGAAAGACGAAGAGCAGAAGCACGATCAACAATAGACCGCAAACAACGGGCAGAAGCCAATGATTGCTTGCATTGGGGACCAGCAGGGAGGCCGGATTGGAAACGATCAATGCAACGAGTCCGAACGCCGTCATCACCGCCATCGTGATAAATTGGTTGTATATCATGCTGCTCAGGACGTTGCTTCCCTTGCCGGAGCTTTTCTTTAGGATGTACCACTTGACGCCCGTGCTGAGGATTCCCGGGACAATCATACTGTAGAGGGCCGTGATGGTGGTCGCGCCGAAGAGAGTGTTAACGTCAATGGAGCAGGACTGCCTTTTCAGGACGAGTTTCATTCTGACTGACCGAATCCAGAAAAGGATGGCGGTCAATACCCAGACGGCGATCAGGTACGGCCACTGCGCCGACGTGACTGCCCGCCAAAATCGGCCAAGATCGACCTGGCTGAAAACCCAGACCAGTAGTCCTATCGTGATCAGGAATCGGATAATGAGTTAAGCGATTTGTTTGCCGCGAGTGGACATATTCTGGAACGTGTAGGGCGACCCCATAAGTTGTGTCGGGCAGGCACATGGGCCTGCCCCTACATCTGGCCGACGATCAGGACCTTTCGCATGAAGGTGAGTTGTACTTTATAGAGCTTGTAGAAAAACTTACTTTCCGAAAACATCGCGTTCAGGAACCCGAAGGGCAGCCGGGAAACTAATGCCGAGATGAGAAAGCACGAAAAGCCCGTGAGTATGCCGGACAAATGGCAACTTCGCGTACTGTTGAAACCACCGTTAATCAGGAGCTGTTTGAGCCGGCGCCGGGTGGTGACGTAGTTGTGCGAGAAATCACAGTTGAAAAAATTCCGTCGCCAGTTCAAATAGTCCGGCGAGCAGATCACGAACTTCCCGCCCGGCTTGAGGACGCCCCTGATCTGCTGGGTGATCTGCAACGCATTCTCCATGCTGTTCATGTGTTCCATCACGTTCATCATGACGACGACGTCGAACTCTTTTTCCAGCGCCGGCAAGGGCGGAACCATCGCCCGAACGACCTTGGCACCTCTATTTTCAAGTGATTCGGCCATTTCCCGGTTGGCCTCGATAGCGGAATATTCAATTCCTCGTTCGAAGCAGATATCGGCAAAGTCGCCTCGGCCCGGTCCGATCTCCAGGACGCTCTGGCCGGGGGCGATGTCTGCGTATTTGAAAATCTTCTCGGCCAGGGCCTTGACCAGCCACATCCCCGCCTTCGTCGGTTTGTCCCGCCGGCTGAAATGATTGAAGAAAGCGTCGTTTTCTTTATTCTGATTGTCCATGCGACTATCCTGGTGTCCTCATTTTCTCGCGATCAGCACTGTTTCATCGGCGCACTTATCTTTGTATTCGTTGTATACATTCAAGTCATATTGGCTCTTATAAAGCAGGTAATCTTCCTTTAGAACGATCTCGAAGCCCTCTGACGTAAGAATCTGCTCGATTTTGTCCCACTCGATATGATCGTCCGGCCAGACGTGGATATCCCCTTCTCTCTTGTACCGGGGATTCATTAAGCGTCTGAATATGTGGATGTAGCCTTTGATGTCGAGCAGCAATCTGAGATAACGCTTGAAGTTAACCGGCGGCCGGGCCTTTTGTATGAACTCGACGTATTCCTCCGGCCTTTGATAATAGGATTCGTTGACTTCGTGGTCGATGTAAATCACGCCGCCAGGCTTGAGTACCCTGCACATTTCCTTGACAATGTGCAGATAGTCGGGGACGTGGTGTAGAACGGAATAGGTCGCTGTGAAGTCGAACTCACCGCTCGGCACGTTGGACAGATCCTTTCCGTTAATCGCCAGGGTCTTCGACAAGCCCGTCTGCGAGAAATTCCGCTCGATGAGCGACAGGAAGCCTTCTGAAATATCTGCCGAGGTGGTCTCCATGCCCAGCTCAATCAAGTGGCGAGTGAGATTGCCCGAGCCGCATCCGTAGTCCAGCGCCTTCGGGGGCTTTGCTTGCGTTCTTACGGCGGCAATGGCGGTCTGAAGGACCTTCTTTAGCCTCTCCTGCTCGATGGCATTGAAAATCTCGCCGTGCCGCCGCTCGTATTTCCGGCTGACCTCGTCGTTGACTTGCTTGTTGAATTGTATCTGTTCGTCACTTTGCATATTCTTCGTAGATTTCTGTCAGTTGCCCGAGCTGTTCGGCGCCGTCGAATTTGTGGGAGAATGTCTCGGCCCTTTCCGCCAGGCTCTCTCGCAGAGAGCTATCGTGTGCAAGTCTGTCAACGGCATCGGCGATAGCCTTCGGACTTGGCTCATCCAGCAGAATTCCGGTTTCTTCGTGCCGGACCACTTCCACAAGACCCCCGACGGCGGAGGCGATGACCGGTATTCCCCTGTGCATCAATTCCACGGCGGCGATGCCGAAGGCTTCACGCCGGCTGGGAACCACGGCCATATCGAAGGCGATCATAACCTCTGCGACGTTCTTGCACAATCCGGCGAAGATGATTTTGTCCTTCAATCCCAAATCAAGAGCCAGCTCTTCCAGCTTTCTTCTCTGTGCGCCGTCACCGACAATGACGAAGCGGTATCGTTCGTCGCTTTTGCACAGAATGGCCGCCGCGTTGATGAGCAAGTCCGCTCCCTTGCAGGGGTCGAGCCGACCCACGAATCCCACGATGATGCTGCCCCCGGCAATGCCGAGCGCATCTCTGGCTTTATCTCGGTTGTAGAGTTTGCGGTCGAGCTGGGTCAGGTTGACGAAATTACTGACGACGCGGATCGATCCTTCATCAAAGCCTGCCCGTCGGACCAGAGCATGTTTTGCCGCTTGCGAGTTCGCGATGGCCATCGTCGCCCTCGACCTGAGAATTCTCAAAAGCCATCGGAAAATGAATCCCGTGCCGCCACGGAAGATCGGGCCGTGCTCGTGCACGATAATTTTGGCGTCGCAAAAGAAGCTCGCCAACAAGCTGCATATGATCGACTTTTGCAGGTGGGCGTGAACCACGTCGATCTTGTGCTTTTTGCAGAGTCTTGCAATCGCAAAGAAGGCCAACGGATTGTACTTGTGGTATCCCAGGTTGATGAGCGTTGTTCTGACAGGTAAAGCCTCGGGGTTGGTCCTCAGCGCGCAGACAAAGGTCTCGACCCGGCCGGCGTCTATCCGCTCGGCGATGTTCTTGACGACGAAGGGCGCGCCGCCGTATCCAAGGTGGTCTATGACGTGCAAGACTCTTATTTTCATTTCATTCGTTCATAGAGCGCAAGATATTCTTTCGCGATGTGACTCCAGGCGAATTGCTCCGCCTGCTTTCTCGCCGCCTCACTCATCCGTCTGCGCAACGGGCGATCATCGGCCAGCTTTCGTATCGCTTCGGCGATGGTCTCGGCACCCGCTTGTTCGACGACGAGACCGTTGTCCGTAATAAGCTCGTCGACGCCCTCGCAGCGCGTGGCAACAATCGGAAGCCCCGATGCCATTGCTTCGAGCATAGCGTTGCTCATCCCTTCCTGCATACTGGCACTGATGAAGATATCACTCTGCCGGTACATCTGCGGCATATCCTCGGGATCGACTCTGCCGGCGACCTCAACAATGTCCCTAAGTCTCTTCTGTGAGACAATATCTCTCAACGCCTGTTCCAGTTGCCCACCGCCGGCTATCGTGAGGCTGAGTTTGAGGCCCTCCTTGTGCAATATCTCGACAGCGTCAATCAGCATTTCGACGCGCTTGGTCACGGACAATCGGCCGACCGTCAGGAGCCTCAATTTCTCCGGTTCATCGCCGTTTCGAGCAGGGTGAAACCGGTCCAGGTCCACGCCGTTCGGAATGACCTCAATCGCAACTGAAGGCAAGAATCGCAACGCCCGCTCTTTCAGTCCCCGGCTGCACGCTACCAGCGCGGCGGCTTTGTTCCAGATGGCTCTGAACACGGGTGCCAGAATCTTGTAGTCAAGCTGCAATCGTGCATTCTGCCCGGGCACGTCCGAACCCCGCAACGAAATGAGGTACGGCAATTGCCTGGCGCTTCGACGGCAGAGCCATCCCGTCGGAAACCCGGAGATGGCATGGGCCAGATCGTATTCGTTGTTTCGCAGCAACTTTCGATAATGAAATCCCGCCTTGGCGAGCCATTCGATCACTTCGGCCTTTCGCCAGAAGTGCAAGTGCTTCTTATGCAGGCCGACTTTGTAGATCGTAATATTTTCGGAGAATTCTTCGGTTATCATGCCCGGCTTCGGCGCCGAGGTCAGCACGTCCACGCGCAGATTCTCGACGCTGGCGTATTCCCTTAAAAGGCAAAGATGCGCCTGAGCAGCCCCACCGCCGATAGGAGGAAACTCATAATTGAGCATCAAGATCTTCATCTGCACGCTTGCACAATCCCGCTTTGTTTTCACGTTTTCCCAGCGACGACGTAGAGGTTCGTTTGTAACCCAAGAGGCATTTTGTGGAAGTCCACGTGGCGAAGAATCCAGCCCACCGGTCCGAGCTTCTTGAGCTTCTTGACCGTAAACTCATTGATGGGATTCATTTTGATAAACCGCGTCTCAAATCCATGTTTCGCCAATCGTCGCTTTAATTGTCCCGGTGAATGGAGCGACGGGTGATACCGGCGCCATTGCAGAGACTTCGTCCACAGCGTTTCGTAGATCGCGTTGCTGTATTTATTCGGGGTCTGGAATAAGTAAGAGCCGCCGGGGCAAAGGACACGCGCGACCTCGCTGACGTGCCGGTCGATCTGGGCGATATGCTCGAACAGATCGAAGCTCAGCACGACGTCGAAAGATTTGTCTTCGTAGGGGAGCGTCTCCGCCGCCTGGACCTCCAGGTGAATATCGCCGTACTTTTTCAAACCGTAAGTGATGGCCGCGGTCGATATGTCCGTGCCCGTGACATCGTAGCCCTGCTTGCTCAACTCGAACACCACGCTGCCGATCCCGCAGCCGATCTCCAGCACCTTGTCGCCCGGCTTAAGCACGTTCGTTTGGGCGAGGAATTCCAAATTGGCCTGAAGATTGCCGCGTTCTTCCTTGCCGGCCTGCAATTCCTGGCACCAGCCCGCGTCGTAAAGCTCCTGCTGCTTTCTGAGGTCCTCATCCATCAGCTTTGTCGTTCTTATCGGCATGAAGGTATCTTCATGGGACTTTTGCAAAATCGGAGTTCGGCATATATTATGACAGACAATCGATTTTATGATTTTATGAAAATAATGGGATATTATATCATGACCTATTGTCATTTGTGACGTTACGCATCGTGTTTCGAAAAGAAGAAATCAAAAGAGAAGATTTTTTCTTTCCAACAGTATGCCTAACTCCGATTCTGCAAAAGTCCAGGTTTCATTTATGTTGAAACAGAACGTGCTGTCCGAACGTGCGAACGACCCGATAGTTCTTCATGACGTAATCTCGGAACGGCTTCATCGCCTCAAAACGCTTCACCTCGTCCGGGTCCTTGACATTGTCCTTGAGCAGCTTGGTGTAGCCCGCCTCGTACTGGCTGATCGCCGGCTCCGTTGGAGTCAGGAAGCCGTCGCGGGTCCGAGGCCACAGCTCCAGCGGCGGCCTGTCCCACGGGAAGTGTCGTTTATGCGTATCGACGATGAACTTGGGCGGCTGCTTCTCGAACGAGCTCAGAATTTCTTTAACGCGCTCCGCCAACACCGCCGGAGACAGAGTGTGCATCGTTCCCTCGAATGCTTTCGGGGCCGGACTCAGCCTTTGCGCCTGGACGTAAATTCCCGGCACCCAGCCCCACACGTAAATACCGTCGCTCGACGTCGAGTGGTCCCGGATATATCGCCCGACTTCCTCCCACGGGATGGTGTAGCGTCCGCTTTTGCGCGAGGATATCGCTTCGAGCCTCTGGATGTAGCCGTTCCTTCTTTCTGGAAGGTGGGTCTGGTAATTCACATACGTTGTGCCGGAATGCGGGCTTTTCATTACGCCTGCGAAGACGCGTCCCGACATGACGATCATCAGCACGACTCCAATCCCGCCGACCGCGAGCCATTTGGGCTTGGAAGCGGCCTCTCTTAGCCTAGCGGAGTAAGCACCGATCAGATAGCCGCCTAACATCGCCCCGGAGGCGGTCAGTGGAAGGTAGTATTGCTCGTAGGAACGCGGGCTTATCCACACGTAGGCCATATCCAAAAGCCACCACACCGCGAAGAGCAAGACGAACCTGTCGTGGCTCGTATTCCGCCCGTCCTTCGACTTTCGCACCCTAGCGGCGACGATCCTGGTGATTCTAACGATGAGCGCTCCGGCCGCCAGCGCAATGGGCAGAATAAGGACCCAATACCAACGGAGCACGCGCAGCTTCGCCTGCGTTTGCTGTTCAGGGGTCATGATCTGCCAGCTATCGCGAACATACGCGGGCAGGAACCTCATCAGAAGTCCCGGCTTGGGCGCCGTAGCTTTAGCCGTTCCATCGTCGTCGGCGGGATTCGTCGCCGGCTGCTCGCTCGCAGGCTGAGTATCCTGGAGCGCCTTCACCATCGGCCTGTATAAGAACGCATACGGATAGTAGTTGATCGGCGAGCCCGCGATGGCCAGCCACAGGCAGATCGGGCCGATGATGAGCACTGCCCCGGCCGCCAGCCACAGGATGTCTTTACCCGTCTTCTTCCAACTGCAATGCTTGAGCAAAGGCTGGGCGATCACAAACAGGCCGACCGCTCCAAGTGCGGACGTTCCGGTTTCCTTGAACATCGGCGCGAAGAACAGAAACGCCCCGGCTAACACCGCTTGCCACCACTTGCCCGACAACTGGTACAGCACGAAACAGCTCACGCCCATTATCATGAACGCGATCATGTGCTGTTCTTTCACGTTGCCGTACTTCGCGATCGATATCGAATCGTGCTTGCGATCCATGCAGCCCAAACTGTATCATATGGGAATACGTGGAAAGGTATCGAGAAGTACTTTGGCTGATGCAAATGAAAAACGAGATTGGCGGATATCTCGTCGACGCCGATGTGCGCGCCGTGGAGGATGCGCTCGGCCGAATAGACGTAAGCCCCACCGTCGAAGGCGCAGGGCGAGTTGAACTCGATATACTTGCCCATAGCGAAAGGAATGGCCGCCAGAATGACTATCGCCCCGAGGATAATGATGCGCTTTGTGCGTTCCTGTGTTTCGGGCGACGTCGTCTTTTCTACGTGCGGCTTGGCGTGCCTGTGCACGGGCTGCCTTTTCCGAGCAGATTTGCTCATCGTTGGTCTTCCTTTTCGGCGGGAGTTTCGAGAGTTTCCTTAATCACGTAAGTCGGCCGATTTTGCGACTCGTGATAGGTCCGGACCAGAAGCTCGGCAAGCAGGCCCATGAGAATGAACTGAATCGTGGCGATCATCAGCACGGCCGTGAGAATCAGCAAGGGATTTCTGTTCATCGGAAAGTTGCGTGCGAATTTCTGATAGAGCACAACGGCGCCGACGATTGTAGCCGCTACCGCGCTCGCCAGCCCCAGGCCGCCGAAGACGTAAATCGGCTTGGTCGAGAACGAGCCGAGGAAGCTGACGGTAATCAGATCGAGCATAACCTTCCAGGTGCGCGCCAGGCCGTACTTGGCGACGCCGGCGGTCCGGGGCCTGTGATTGACGACCATCTCCGTAACCTTGGCCCCGTTCCAGCTTGCCAGAGCGGGGATGAAACGATGCATCTCGCCATACAATTTCGTCTCCGCTAAGGCTTCCTTGCGATAGGCCTTGAGCGTGCAGCCGTAGTCGTGGAGCTTAACGCCCGTCATCCTGGAGATCAGCCCATTGGCCATCCTGGAAGGCAGCCGGCGCGTCACGCCATCGTGCCGCTTCTTTCGCCAGCCGCTGACGACGTCGAATCCGTCATCGAGCCGGGCGACCATCCCGGGGATGTCGGCGGGGTCGTTTTGCAGGTCGGCGTCGAGCGCGACGATGATCTGGCCCCGGGCGTGCTCGAAGCCCGCGCTCAGAGCGGCGGTCTGGCCGAAATTCCTGCGGAAGCGAATGACCCGCACCTTGGGGTCGGCTTTCTGCAATTCCGCCAGAACGGCAAAGCTGTCGTCCCGGCTGCCGTCATCGACGAACAGGATTTCGTAGCTGTGCCCCGCGTCCAGGGTCTGCGTGATTTGCTCGTAGAGCGGGCGCAGATTGTCCTGCTCGTCAAATACGGGCACCACCACCGAGATTCCCGGACCTTCTTTGTCCATATTTTCCAAATTCTACATCCGACACAAACCGCTATTATCGTAATACTTACAGTATCGACTGTAAAGTCGCTCCCCAGTAGTCAAAAATCGCATTCTAGCCGGACCAAAGGCCGGTCCCTCCGCCGATCTTTTCCGCATTCTGAGCGTTTTCAACAAGCTATACGCCACAATGAAGGCCATGTTTGATGCCTTGAAGCGGACAGATAGGAAAGGATGCGAACACGTCATCCAGACGGTTCATTTCCGTTGCCCTGACGTTGGCGTGTCCGTGCCCCCATCCGCTATCTTAACCAGAACTGTTCTCAGAATTTTCGACTTTCTCCTTGCCTGCTATACGCAATAAGCGTATAATATGATTGTGGAATTTATCGAAACCAACACGTTCAATAAACAGATCGCAGAGCTTTTGAGCGATGATGAATTTATGGTTTTGCAGGCGTTTCTGATTGCCAATCCTAAAGCGGG
>JARRQQ010000070.1:23093-25549 GCA_037381725.1 Sedimentisphaerales bacterium | reverse complement strand
CTTACGTTGTGCGCGTTGGTGAGGACCTTGTTGTCGGCCACTATCAGACCCGATCCCGATCCCTGGGTCATGTGCTCTCTCTTCCAGGGCATCACATAGTCAATGTCCTGCCTGACGCTCCTGATCATGACGACCGACTGGCCGGGGTCCTGGAGCCCCGTGCTTTGGGAGGCACGTGAGCCGCTGCACGCCGCCGCCCCGATAAACAGGGCAACAAATGTGAGTTTCTGATAACGCATAACCGGGTACCTCATGAACGAATCAAAAGATTTTCGATTAATGATTTACGGTTTCGGTGCTCGGCTCGCCGAGGCCGCAATCGGCAACCGAAAATCGCAAATCATAAATCTGCGTTCGTGGTCTCTATCTTAGGCTCTTCTGCGAGGAAGATCAAAAGTCAAATACCAGAATTACGGCCTGCGCCGCCGAAATGTTCCGAAAAAGAGGACCATGTCCAAGGCTTGCAGCCGCCTGATGGCGGGCCGGCCCGCCTGCCCGAACTCCGCCGGACCTGCGCGGAACTGGACATCGGACCGCCTTTGTGTTATCGTACCGGCGGTGATCCCTTGGCGCGGTGTCCGGGCGCAAGAAGTAGTCTGAATCAAAGCAAGGAGCCACATACATGAAAATCGCTCGAAAGTCTGCATCGACTGTTGTTCTCGTTTGTCTGTTGTTTGCTTCGTTGGCCCTGGGTCAAACCAGGCGTGAGATCCATTTTCCCGATATTCTTGGCTACAAGACGCTCAAGTGTGACTTCCACATGCACACTGTTTTTTCTGATGGCCTGGTGTGGCCGACGGTGCGCGTGGACGAGGCCTGGAGACTGGGACTGGACGCCATTGCCATCACCGATCACATCGAGTATCAGCCGCACAAGAAGGATGTTCCCACGAATCTCAACCGCTCGTACGAGATTGCCCGGGGCTACGCACGCGACAAGAACGTTCTTCTCATCCGCGCCGCGGAGATCACGCGGGATACGCCGCCCGGGCACTTCAACGCGATCTTTCTGAAGGACGCCAATCCTCTGGATACAAAAGAGCTGACCGACGCGACGAAGGCGGCCAAGGACCAGGGGGCCTTCGTCTTCTGGAACCATCCCGGCTGGAAGCCTGAGCACAAAGGCTGGTTCGACATTCACACGACTTTGTACGAAAACAAGTGGCTGGGTGGGATCGAGGTGGCCAACGGCGGGAGCTATTACCCCGAGGCTCAGCAGTGGTGCCTTGAGAAGAATCTCACGATGATGGGCAACTCGGATATTCATCAGCCCGACCTGGACCTGGAGACGACGCCCGAGAATCATCGGACGATGACCCTCGTCTTCGCGCGCGAAAGGAGTTTGGATGGTGTGAAAGAGGCGCTTGTGGAAGGCCGAACCGCCGTTTGGCTTGGCACTCAATTGATCGGCAGGAGGAAATACCTCGACGCTCTATTCGATGGGTCCGTCAAAGTCGGCAAGCCCTACCGCAGATCCAAAGGGACCGTATGGATCGAGATTAGGAACAATTCCGACATCGACATGGACATGGAAAGAATCGGCAAGCAAGGCCCCGGCACGCTGATGCTCCCCGCCAATGCGACAATTCTCTTGAAGACCAAGGTGGATGGAAACGCCGGCCAAGCCGAGTTGACGTATCTCGTTCGCAACTTCAAGGTCGCTCCCGACAAGGGCCTGCCGGTAAGTCTGAAAATCGATCTCAAGTAGACGTCTTTCGGGATATGTAGGTTCACAACCGCTTCCGGCGAGGCCGGATTCATAAATCCGGTTTGTCGCCAGCTTGTGATTGCGCCGTAAACTACTTTGTGTCAAATGGTTACGCTGAAGTTATGCGCGCTGTGGAGAATTTTTTCTAGCGATTGAGTTGTATTGATGGTGTCTTTTTACGATAAATAGGGTAAGATATAGCGTGCGGCATGAGGTGCAACCAGGTTGGTGGTTTCTCGATACTCGATGCTTGATTGCTGGACCGGTGTCCGCACGACCCTGTTCGAGTATCGAGGATCCAGCATCGAGCATCAGCTTTTTTGAAGGAGGATTATCATGTGCAGAAGATCACACCATTGGATTTGTCTCGCTCTTGTTCTGGCTCTGGCGGGCGTTAGCGGCGCCGGCAACGTCGATCCGGACCTCGTCGGCTGGTGGACGTTCGACGACGGTTCCGGCTCACTCGCCAAAGACTTGAGTGGCAACGGGGTCGATGCCGTCTTTTCCGGCGGTCCAACCTGGGACACGGACGCCGGCCACGGTGGCGTTCTCGTTTTTGATGGGACCGATGACTACGTTTTCATTGACGGCCTCTATTCGGTTCCCGTCTACACCATATCGCTGTGGTTCCGAGTAGATGGAGGTTCGGCCCAGAGAGATATTTTCTCCGCTTATGCCCTCACCGTCATACACGGGATTCTGCTCGAGATGCAGGCCGACGGCACGCTGCGCTACTTGCACCGGTACC
>JARRQQ010000070.1:0-23080 GCA_037381725.1 Sedimentisphaerales bacterium | reverse complement strand
CCAATATCTATACCACGACGGCGTACGGCGACGGGGCCTGGTATCACGCGGCGATGGTCAAGTCGGCGGACACCATCGCGTTGTATATCAATGGCGAAGAAGTAGGTACGGCTGCCGATACCAGCGTATTTAATCCCGGCGACGCGTTCGGCGTTGCCTTGGGCTGCCTCGACAACGAACGGGGTTTGGCCCGAATGTTCCCCGGTGCGATGGACGACGTGCGCATCTACGACCGCCCGATGGCGCAGGAGGAGATTCAAGCGGTCATGGACGCCGAGCCGTGGCCTTACGCCTGGGGACCCACCCCGAAGGACGGCGATCTCTATCCGGATACGTGGGTGAATCTAAGCTGGCTGCCCGGCGCCTACGCGGCCTCGCACGACGTGTATTTCGGAGATAATTTCGACGCCGTCAGTGAGGGCGCCTCGGAGACGTTTGCGGGCAATCAGACCGACAGGTATTCAATCGTCGGATTCCCCGGGTTTCCATTCCCGGACGGACTCGTTCCCGGCACAACCTATTACTGGCGGGTCGACGAAGTCAACGATCTGAATCCGGACAGTCCGTGGAAGGGTGACGTGTGGAGTTTCACGGTTCCTTCCAAGAAGGCGTACCAGCCGGACCCGCCCGACGGCGCCAGATTCATAGACACGGATGTGACGCTGGGTTGGACGTCCGGCTTCGGCTCCAAGCTGCACACGGTTTATTTCGGTGACGATTTTGACGTCGTCAGCAATGCGACCGGTGGTGCTGCCAGCGCAACGACCACCTACACACCCGGTCCGCTTGAGGCGGGCAAGACGTACTACTGGCGTGTCGATGAATTCGACGGTGTTCAGACCTATACAGGCGACGTCTGGACCTTCACGACCGCAGGCGAGGGCGGAGGTTTGCGCGGCGACTATTACAAGGGAACGAATTTCAACAGCTTCGTCCTGACCCGCACCGACCCCCAGATCAATTTCACCTGGCCTGACGGCACGGGACCGGACGCGTTGGTGGGGGACAACAACTTCTCGGTCCGCTGGACCGGCGAGATAGAAGCGGCCTTCACGGAGACGTATACGTTCTATACCAACAGCGATGACGGTGTCCGGCTGTGGGTGGACGGTCAGCAGCTTGTCGATAACTGGACCGACCATGCGAACATGGAAAACAGCGGCGTCATCGACCTTATTGCAGGCGGGGTATACGGTATCCAGAGGCGCCTTGTCGCCGCCCATCAAGGCGGGCAGCCCGAGTCCGGCCAACGGCGCGCCGGGCACGAAGCTGGAACCGATCCTTAGCTGGAGCGCGGGCGACTACGCGGCGTCGCACGAGGTCTATTTCGGAACCGACCGCGACGCGGTGGCCAACGCTACGAAGACTTCACCCGAGTTCAAGGCAACCAAAGCTCTGGGCGATGAGAGCTACGATCCGGGCAAGCTCGCATGGGCCACGACATACTACTGGCGCGTCGATGAGGTGAACGATACCAACCCCGACAGTCCATGGGTGGGCAACGTCTGGACCTTCACGACGGGCGATTTCCTTCTCATTGACGACTTCGAGAACTATACGGACGACGACACCGCTGGAAAGGCGATCTGGCAGACCTGGATCGACGGCTTTGGCATTGCCGACAACGGCGCACAGGTTGGCTATCTGATGCCGCCTTACGCCGAGCGGACGATCGTGCACAGCGGCTCCCAATCCATGCCGCTCTTTTATGACAACGTAGCGGGCGTGAGCAATTCCGAAGCTGTGCTGACGCTCACGTCCCCAAGGGACTGGACCGATGAAGGCGTCGCCAGGCTGTCGCTGTGGTTCCACGGTCTTCCCGGCTCGGTCGGCAGTTTCGTGGAAGACCCGACCGGCACGTACACCATCACCGCTACCGGCGTGGACATCGCGGGCACGGCCGATCAATTCCACTTCGCTTACAAGACCCTAAGCGGCACCGGCTCCATTGTGGCCCGCGTGGTCAGCGTCCAGAATACGGACCAGTGGGCCAAGGCCGGCGTGATGATCCGCGAGACACTCGAACCAGGCTCGAAATTCGCGGCGGTGTATATCACGCCCGGCCAGGGCTGCCGATTCCAGTCGCGAAGGGACACAGACATCGACGTCGTGAGCGATACCTCGATAGCCACGGATGAGCAGATGGCCATCAAGGCGCCGTACTGGGTGAAGCTGGAGCGCACCGTCACGGGAAGCTTCAACGCCTACTATTCCGGCGACGGGACTGCGTGGCAGGCGATGGCGTGGAACCCGCAGACGGTCGCGATGAGCTCGACAGCCTACATTGGCTTAGCTCTGTCGGCGCACAACGGCAACGCCGTCTGTGAGGCGAAGTTCTCCGACGTTCAGATGACGGGCGCCGTTACAGGTCAGTGGCAGGCCCAGGACATCGGTATTACGAGCAACGCGGCCGAGCCGCTCTACGTGGCGGTTTCCAACAGCTCAGGCTCGCCCGCGATAGTGGCTCATGATGATCCGGCTGCCGCTACCATCGACGCCTGGACCGAGTGGGTGATCCCCCTGCAAACCTTTGCCGACCAGGGGATCAATCTAACTGACGTGGACAAGATCGCCGTCGGCCTGGGCAGCAAGTCCGGCATAGCATCGTCCGGCGGCGCTGGCACCATGTACTTCGACGACATCCGGCTATACAGGCCGTGAGTTGAACGATAGTGAACTAAAGTGCCTAAAGTGAGCTAAAGTGGCTAAAGTGGCTAAAGTGGGCGGGCATATGTTCACGCTCTCCTCAACTTTAGGCACTTTCTTGAGGAGCAATGCCATGTCTCCGAAACTGATATCTCTGGCCTCCCTTGCTTTTGTTATCGGATTTTGCGGATCGATGGCCGGTGGCCAGGAAAACCAGATCGTCGGCGGGGAGTTCGACGACGGTCTGGCTCCGTGGAACTCCTACGGGGCCGCGGGCTTCACTCTGAACATCGTCCAGGGCGCCGGCCTGTCCGGAAAGAACGCTCTGGTGATCGACGTAGCCGACGCCGAAGCAACCGCGAGCATCGGGGTGGCCCAAGGTGGGCTTAGCCTGGTGCAGGGCGAGACGTACCAGATCGGCTTCACGGCCAAAGCCGAGCAAGACAGAGAAATGGTCGCGCTGTTTCAGATCTACAACCCGGCGATTCCCCAATGGCTAACACCCTGGGAGGAGACGGTGCAACTAACGACCAGCCCGCAAAGCTTCAACTTCGAGTACTTGCATGAAAGCGAAACGACCACCGAGCATCCCGACTGGTCCGTCGATTTCTATCTGATCCTCAAGGGCACCTGGTGGAACATCGACGGTGCCGATCTGAACGGGAAGGTCTGGATTGACCGCGTCTACTTCGGCGCCGAGACCCCGCGTCAGAGCGTCGGGGCGGCCACCGACCCGGACCCGGCCGACGGAGTCAAATTCGTGGACCCGGACGTGACCCTGCGCTGGACCGCGGGATTTGGTACGAAATTCCACCACCTGTACTTCGGCGACAATTCCGCTGACGTGGAAGCCGGGGCGGCCGGGACCTACAAGGGGCCTTTGGTGGATCCGCGCTTCGCCGCCAGCGAGCTTGAGAGAGAGCGGACGTACTACTGGCGTGTCGACGAGTTCGACGGCGCGAATACGCACGAGGGTGACCTCTGGAGCTTTATGGTTGCCAAAGAAGGCGGCGGGCTTAAGGCGGAGTATTTCAACAACGTGACGCTGGCCGGCGGGCCGGTACTGGTCCGCGTGGACCCCGAGATCGACTTCGACTGGGGCAACGGCGATGTCCCCGGTGAAAATTCGCCAGCAGCCGATATCAACGTGGACAATTTCTCGGCTCGCTGGAGTGGCGAGCTGGAAATAGACCTGACGGACGCCTACACGTTCCACGTGACCGCGAACAACGGCTTCAGGCTGTGGCTCGACGGCGCGCTTATCATTGACTTGTGGAACAATCCCGCCACGAGCAGCCTTGCGAGCGAGCCTATCGAGCTGACGGGGGGCACGAGCCACTCTATTCGAATGGAATATGTTGAAGATACGGGCGCAGCCATCGCTCAGTTGTACTGGGAGAGCAGTACCCGAGAGATGCAGATCATTCCTCAGGCGGCATTGTCACTGCCTATCAGAGCCAACAGTCCCAGCCCACCCGGCGGTGCTACCGGCGTGCCGATGGACCAGGTTCTCACCTGGGGCGCCGGAGATTTTGCGGTTTCGCACGATGTGTACTTCGGCACCGACGCCGAGGCCGTTGCCAACGCCACGCAGACGTCGCCGGAATTCAAGGGGACCAGAGCGCTCGGCAATGAGAGCTACGATCCCGGCCCGCTGGGCTGGGGCGTGACGTACTACTGGCGCGTTGACGAGGTTAACGATGCTCACGCCGACAGTCCGTGGATTGGCAACCTGTGGAATTTCACTACTGTCGATTATGTCCTCGTGGACGATTTCGAGAGCTATACGGATGATGACGCCGCGGGCCAGGCGATTTGGCAGCACTGGATCGATGGTTTCGGCATCGCCAACAACGGCGCACAAGTGGGCTATTTGCTACCTCCCTACGCCGAGCAAACAATTGTTCACAGTGGCGCGCAGTCGATGCCGTTGCTCTATGACAATACAGGTGACGTAACGAACTCGGAAGCCGAGCTGACGTTAACGACACAGCGCGATTGGACCGAGCAAGGCGTGGGAGTATTGTCCCTCTGGTTCCGGGGCGACCCGGCTAACGCTGCCGAGCCGATGTACCTGTCGGTCTCCAACGCTAACGGCTCGCCTGTGATGGCCGTCTATGAGGACCCAACCGCCGCGACGACCGACGACTGGACCGAGTGGGTGGTTCCGCTGCAGACCTTCGCCGATCAGGGGATCAATCTGCGAAACGTGGACAAGATCGCCATCGGCCTCGGCGACAAAGGCGACGGGACAGCCGCAGGCGGTTCGGGAACGATGTATTTTGACGACATCAGATTGTATCGGTTGTAGGGGCAACCCTGTGTGGTTGCCCTGAATCGAAGGGGCAGGCACGCGGGCCTGCCCTTACGCACTCTTTTCAAAGGAGAATCATCATGTCTGCAAAATCGGTCTGTCTCACTTCTGTTGTGCTGTTGTTGGGTTTAGCCGGAACGAATGCGGTTGCGCAGGTTGATCCCACTCTGGTCGGCTGGTGGCGGTTCGAGGAGGCAAGCGGGACTCTGTTCGATGAGACCAGCAACCATAACGATGGCACACCCGTCAACGGCGTGCTCTATCAACAGGCGGGGCAGGTGGGGTACGCTCTCGGATTTGACGGCGTAGATGATTATGTCACGGTCGGAACCACTGGAAGGCCCAGTGACACGTTCAGCTTCGGTGCGTGGCTCAGAACGTCATCGACGCACGAAATAGAAGCGGAAGCAACGACGGGCACAGGTGGGACCAGCAATCAGAGGTATGCGTTCGATCCGCGCCACGGAGGAGATCAGAACGGCGGAGCCGGACTGTCCGTCGGGACAAACGGCATCGCCGTCTATGAGCATGGAAGCAACTACATGCCCACCACGGCGGCGTATCCCACGGACCTCGGGGATGATTGGAATCACATCATGGTCGTCTATAAGGACAAAGTCCCCACTATCTACCTGAACGGCCGCGCCGTTCATACGGGTCTGAAGTCACCGAGGGAGATCGTGTACGCCCCGATTCAGTTCGGCGGAATGACCTACGGCTATTTCGAGGGCTTGATGGACGAGGTTCGTATCTACAACAGGGCGCTGAGCGCCGCCGAGATGAAGAGGCTGGCGCCCCGTCAAAAGGCCTATGGTCCCATACCCGCCGACGGCGCGCAATATTTCGACACGTGGGTCAGTCTTTCCTGGGAGCCGGGAGATTACGCCGTCTCGCACAACGTTTATCTGGGTGACAATTTCGACGATGTAAGCGCCGCAACCCTGGACTCGGACGTGTTCCGAGGTCATGAGACGGGGACCTATTTCATCGCCGGCTTGCCTGATTACCCGTATCCGGACGGTCTTGTGCCCGGAACGACGTACTACTGGCGCATCGATGAGGTCAATGACGCCGATCCGAACAGCCCCTGGGAAGGTTTCGTCTGGAGCTTCTCGATTCCGCCCAGAACGGCGTACGATCCCGATCCAGCCGATGGGGCCGAATTCGTGGACCCGGACGAGCTGACACTTAGCTGGACGCGGGGTTTCGGCGCTAAGTTGCACACGGTGTATTTCGGCGAGACCTTCGACGACGTGAACAACGCGACCGGAGGGTTCCCACAGGGCATAACAACCTACCAGCCCAGCGCGCTCGAATTAGGGAAGGTGTACTACTGGCGGGTCGATGAATTTGACGCCGCCGCGACGTATAAGGGTGAGGTCTGGAGCTTCACGACGCCCGGCGCCGTCGGGAATCCGCAACCGGCGCATGGCGCTACGGACGTCGGGATAAACGCGACTCTGAGCTGGACGCCCGCCGACGGCGCCGCCTCACACGAGCTTTATTTCGGGACAAACGAAGACGCCGTGCGAGGTGCGGATGCTGCCTCACCCGAGTACCAGGGAACCAGGTCCCTTGGGGATGAGAGTTTCGATCCCGGAATGCTCCAGTTGAACACAAGCTACTACTGGCGCGTGGATGAAGTCGATGCTCAGGGCAACGTGTCAACGGGACCGCTTTGGGTTTTCACGACGGGGGCTTTCCTTCTCGTGGACGATTTCGAGAGCTACACCGATGACGATGGAGCGGGCCAGGCCATCTGGCAGACGTGGATTGATGGTTTCGGCGTCGCCGATAACGGCGCGCAGGTCGGCTATTTGATGCCTCCTTATGCCGAACAAACGGTGGTTCACGGAGGCTCCCAGTCCATGCCGCTTTTGTACGTCAACGAAGATGGCGTCGCAAACTCGGAGGCGTCGATGACGCTGACGGCGCCGCGGGATTGGACGCAGGCGGGCGTAACGGAATTGTCCCTCTGGTTCCAGGGCAGCGCAGGCAACGCCGCCGAGCCGTTATATGCCGCGATTTCCAATGCGACCGGTGCCCCGGCGATTGTGGCGAACGATGATCCGCACGCGGCCACGGTCCGAACCTGGACCCAGTGGCGGATTCCGCTACAGGCTTTCGCCGATCAGGGGATCGATCTGAGCAACGTCAACGAGATCGCAATCGGCCTCGGCGACAAGTCCGGCAAAACAGCCCCCGGCGGCTCAGGAACGACGTACTTCGACGATATCCGGTTATACTGACCCAGGAGTGACTAAGGTGAGCAGGTAGGACGGGCAGGTTCCCTGCCCAGGCGGGTTCGTGTAGCATGGGCAACAAGTTGCCCATGCTACCAGCTAAAATAAGACGAGGCTGTCATTGCGAGCGCAGCGAAGCAATCTCCATCTTCACGGGCCAGATCCCTCGACTTCGCTCGGGATGACATTCACGTGTCACTTCAGGCACTCTTATAATCTTTTCCGTTGAGACTACGGACGACGGAAGCCAACCAGGCTTCGAGTCCGGATTTCATCGAGTCCACTCGGCTTGTCTCTTGGGCAAGGAGGTTCTTCCGTTCTCCAGAGTCGTCGGCGAGATTGTACAGCTCCAGCTTGACGTTTCCTTTCTTGCCCTGGATTCGATGGAGCTTCCAGGGCCAGTCGAGCCAGGCGGCGTGGCCGGGGAAGGAATCCTCCGGATATTGCTTTGCGATCTCACCGGCGTCCAAACGTAAACGAGCGAGGTCTCCGGTTTCACTGCCCACCTTCTGCGCCTCAAGCAGTTCAGCCATCCACTTGGCGCTCGGCACGCCGATGCCGGCGATGGGATAGTCCCAGAAGCCCATCGGCTTCGGCCTCCCCTTCATCTTATCTTCGATCAGCGGGAGCAAGCTGACCCCGTCCAGCGGCGGCTGGTCTGGCAGCCGTACCCCGACGATATCGAGAAGCGTTGGATAGACGTCCACCGTGTTGCAAGGGACGTTGGTTATTCTGTGTCCGGCGATGCGCGCGGGCCATTCGAGAATGGCCGGGACGCGAAGGCCGCCCTCGTAGACCTGGCCCTTGTTTCCGCGACCGCCTCGATGGCCCGATGCGGCGCGTGGGGCGAGCCAAACCAGACGACCGCCAGGAACGGTTGCGGTGTGTGGGCGTGCTTGCGAATGAATTCGAGCGCGGCGTCCACCGTGACCATCGAGCTTTCACCCTCGGTCTGGACGGCAGTACCTTCCCGGCTGAGAATGGGATTGTTGTCGAAAAAGTTCGGGGCCGACAGCCATTCGTCGAAGCCGCTGGCGCCGGGATTGACGGGGCTGCCTCTGCGGACCGAGCCGAGGTGCCACTTGCCGAAGTGGCCCGTGACGTACCCGGCCGTCTTAAGGGCCTCGGCGATGGTAATTTCCTGAGGGCGAAGCGTGTAGCCCCACTTGAAACATCCGAAGCGATTTGGATGCCGGCCGGTCATGACGGAGCCTCGCGTCGGCGAGCAGACCGGTGCCGCCGCGTAGAAGCGGTCGAAGCGCAGCGTCTCAGCCGCCATCGCGTCGAAGTTGGGCGTCTTGAGAATTGGATGACCGTTGTAGGCCATGTCACCCCAGCCCTGATCGTCGGCCATGCACAGAACGATGTTGGGCTTCGTAGGGGCAGGCCCTTGCGCCTGCCCAGGACGGCCACGCGAGGCCGCCCCTACGGAGGCGGCGCGGACTGTCGGGACGTATCCGCTCGCCGCCAAGCATACCCCGGCGCCGAGCGTTTTCAAGAATTCACGACGTTTCATAGATTCTCCTTGTTCTGCAACGTGGGGTTTCCTTCGAGGTAGCCGAGCGAAGCCAGAAACTTGTCCGCTTCGATCACCGTCTGATAGTAGTACGGGTTCTTGCCGTCACGGTAGTTGAAGAAGCCGTGCGGCTGTCCTTCGTACAAGTGCAGGTCGCACCGCCGGCCTGATTTGGCCATGAGGGTCTTGTATTTTTCCGCCGTCGCGACGGGAACAAGCTTATCCTTTGTGCCGAGAAAGACAATCGTGGGCGGTGTGTCCTGGTCGATATTGTGCATCGGAGAAAACTCGCGCCAATGCTCCTTCACGCGGTCGTAGCCGTACCCTTCGGGGCCGTTGTCGTAGACAGGATTGAAAAGGACCAGTGCGTTGGGCTTCGAGCTGATGGCCTTGTCTTCAGAAGGCTCCTCGAAACCCTTGACGGTTCCCGTAGCCGCGGCGACGTGCCCGCCCGCGGAGCCTCCGCCGGCGGCGATGCGCCTCGGGTCGATACCCAGCTCTTCCGCGTGGGTTCGCACCCAGCGTATGGCCGACTTGCCGTCCTTCACACATTCGTAGGGAGTCGTCCCGTGCCGGTTTTTGACGCGGTATTCGGCGGAGATCGCTACCATTCCGCGAGAGGCAAAATAGCGGCAGTGAGGATAAAATTGCGTCGGCGAGCCTCCGACCCAGCCGCCCCCGAAAAAGAACACGATGCAAGGGCTGTGGTCCGTGGGCTTGTGGTTCGCGGGTTTGAAGACGTGCAGTTGCAGGCTGACGTCGCCCACCGTCTTGTAAGTGATCTTCTCGTCCGGCACGACGTCCGCCGCGAAGCTTAGTGCGCGGGCGACGAAGAGCGTTATCATTGCAGCGACAAATGTGCGACTTTGTTTCATATGCTTTCTCCTGATAACCTTATTAACTATCCATTAGTCCTCCTTCGTTCTACGACTTAACATACCCGGCCCCGATCTTGTCACCGGTCCTTTCGACCCACCTGCGCAGGAGCCGGCGATGCGTATTCAGGACGTCTTTATACTCTTCGCTTTCCGCCAGATTCTTCATTTCGCCCGGATCATTCTTGAGGTCCGTAAGCTGCTCAGCGTGCTCACCCGAATCGTAAATGCAGTATTTGAAGCGATCCGTCCGCACCATTCTGCCGTCCTGGCTCTCCACGGCAATGTATTCGCGCCAGTTGCTCACCCTCTTGCCTTCAGCCAGCGCTCGCACGCTTCTGCCGTGCCGTCCTTCGGGCACGTCAATGCCCGCGTAGTCGCAAAGCGTGGGAAGAAGATCGAGACCGTTGGAAATCAGATGTGTGTTGTCCACCTTGCCCGCCGGGATCGTCCCTTTGTAGCTCATAATGAACGGGATACGCGTGGCTTCCTCGTAGAGCACGGATTTGTGCTCCATCTTGTGCGACGAATCCATGTCGCCGTGGTCGCTCGTAAAGACGATTAGGGTCTCTTTCTCCAAGCCCGCCTCGCGCAGGGCGTCGAGCACGACCCCGATTTCCTTGTCCACCCTCTCAGTGAGCCGGCAGTACAGCCAGCGGTGCAGTCGCCATTGGTTGTCCGTCCAGCTCTCGCGTGCGTGCGCGCGGAAAGGCCGCGCGTTGAGAAACTTCTCGGTGATGCACTCCGGCTCCGCTTGCGGCACCGCGTGATTCGCCGGCAGGGTGGGGCAGTGACTTTGGACGAACCCGTCCAAGTCCGCGGCCTTTCTTGCCTCGTCCAGCACGGACTCGCAGATCCTCGAATCCTCGTTGTTTATAGGTGCCTCGCTCTTCGACCGATTGAAAGCGTTGATCGCCATGTAGCAAATATCGTGCGGGTTAATGAACGAGGCGAACAGGAAGAACGGCTTGTTGTGCGGGCCCTTGATGAACTTGGCGCACGCCTCCGCCAGACCGTGGCGCCGGTTTCTGGTCAGGATCCGGTATCCGAGATTCTGGATGCGGTTCATTTTTTTGGGCAGATGCACCTTGCCGCCGTAGACGGTTTCGTAACCCGCTTCTTTCAAGAGCTGGCCCAGCGATTGTTCGACCATGGCTTCCGTTACGGTTGACTGCGGAGAATCCTCATTCCGACCCATCCCGATCGCACTGGGCATGAGGCCCGTTTGCAGGCTGTACCGGCTCGGCACGCAGACGGGATTGGAGGCATAGGCCCGCTCGAATCGGATGCCCGAAGCCGCTAAGCGGTCCAGTGCGGGCGTTTTAAGCCATTGGTTGCCCGCACAGCTTAGCATGGCGGCTTGTTGCTGATCGGTCATGATGAAAAAGATATTGGGTTTGTTCTTTCTTGCTGAGCCATCTTCGGCCCACGCTGCGCGCTACGGCACCAGGCCGATCGCCGCCGCAGCCGTCGCCGCGATGAATTCTCGTCGTTTCATTATTCTCTCCAACTCTCAATACTCTTTCCGGCCGGGTTTCTCTCACGTTCCACGCCCGAAGATATACGAAATGGCTCCGCGTTTGCAACCGTCCACGCAACTCCCACAGAGGATACATTCGGCACTTTCCGTTTGCTGTTGCTCGACCATACTCTCGACGGGCAAGCTCATCGGGCAGTTCTCAGTGCATCCACGGCAATGGATGCATACCTCGGGCTTAGCGGCGAGCCTGAGGGAAGGGCATTTGAAGGCGTTGGCTATCTTCCTGCTGACGATCATAAAGGGCGCCATCCAGCAGAGATGATGACAAAAGGATCGCTTCCCGACGAGAAAGCCCGGAATCACGATCAGGGCAAGCACGACAAGGTAGACAATCAAAGCGTACACGTTACCGATGGACAAGCCGGAGGTTGTCTGATAGAAAAGATCGACTTCCTTATAGCCCCTGTTTCTGATCGCCAATATTGCAATCGCGCTGATCCAGGGTATCCAGATGATCCACTTGATGTAGTCGCCTCGTTTCACCTTCCGGGTTCTTGCAAGGAATATCGCTTCCTGGCAGCCACCAGCGGGGCAGACCCACCCCCCTTGGCTGTGGCGTCGATGATTAGATAGGGAGACATATAATAGAAGGTAGCGGGAAAAAGAAAAAACGAGAACAATAATATTCCCCGTCTGATGTTTTGTCTGACTTTCATCCCGGCGTATTCTCCGTAGGGCAGGCCCGCGTGCCTGCCCAGAGCTTGCCCTGAGCCTGTCGAAGGAGCAACCACATAGGGTTGCCCCTACGCATCATGCCCACTTTTGCAATTCGATGATGTTTCCCTCGGGGTCGGTCATGTAGATCAACGTGATCGTACCGGCGCCGCGGATTCCGGTGGTGATTAGCTCGCCTACGCAACCTCCGCCCGCTGCAAGCACTTCGTTCCTTGTGGCCTCGACGTCCTCGACCTCGAAGGCAAGATGAGCCAGGCCGGGCCGATTGATCGCCGTCTCCGGCCGCTCCTCGGCTATGTTATACTGAAAAATCTCTAACGTAGGCCCATCGTCGCCATAGCCGGGCAATCGCAGATGAATCCCGCGAACTTCAGCGCCGGGCACACCCGTGCACTTCTCGACCCACTCGCCAACAGCGGCCCGCTCCGGCGGAACCGGCTCAGATCCAAAAACACGCTCGTAAAACTCCGCCACCTTCCGCCAGTCCTTCGCGACGATATTCGTGTGTCTGTATTTGGCCTTCATTTCTCTCCTTGCAAACGTTGTGACTCAGCGATGGTTCGATCGTAGAAAGCGGACACAGACGGGTTTGGCGATGGCGATCTTGTGACCCGTTGGGTCGAGGGCTCCGGTTTGTTGGTTGATTCGGAAGACGACGACGCTGTTGCCGTTCTGGTTGGCAACGAGGCAGAACGTGCCCGTCGGGTCGATGTTGAAGTTACGCGGTCGCGGACCTCGGCGCATGAACTGGTTTCGCGGAAGTCGCTTGGAAGCGTGGAGATAGTCTGAATCTCCTTCAAGGCGCCGCGAGCCGGATCGTAGGAGAAGGCCGTGATGGTGGAGGCCATTTCGTTGATAACGTAACCGAACTTGCCGTTGGGGCTGAACGTGAAGTGCCGTGGTCCGGAGCCCGGCTTGACCCTGACAAACGGGGGATCGTTAGCGACGATTGTTCCTTTTTCCGTATCCAGTTTGTAGATCATGATCTTGTCGAGACCGAGGTCGGCGACGAAGGCGAAGCGGTCGTCCGGGCTGACGTTGATCGAATGGGCGTGTGGGCCTTTCTGTCGGGCGGGATTGATGCTGGAGCCTTCGTGCTGCACGAAGCCGGTCGGCTTTGCGAGCCGGCCGTCTGCTTCAATCGGAAAGACGGAGGCGCTGCCGCTGTTGTAGTTGGTCACGAGCACGTTCTTGCCTGCGTGGTCGATGTTGACGTGGCACGGGCCGCTGCCACCCGAGGGCTGCTGGTTCAGGAACTTGAGGTCTCCCGTGCCCGGCTCGATGGCGAAGGCACTGACGGTGCCCGCCGGGCCGGACTCGCTGACGGCGTAGAGGAATCTTCCGTTCGGGTGAATCTCGACAAAGGATGGATTTCGGACCTCAGCCGCGAGCACCGGCTCCGAGAGTTTCCCTGTCTCCAGGTCCAGCATGCTGCGATAGATTCCTCTGCTTCCATTCTGCCCGCCCGTATACGTTCCGAAATAGACGGGCATCAGCTCGCCGGAAACCGTTGCCGTGATCGCCAGGGAAACCATCGCTGCGATAAGAACTCTCGATCTCATAGTGCAAGCACCTCCAAGGAAAAATTTGAATATCGAATATCGAATAATGAATGTCGAATGTCGAAGTGAGGGGCCGCGGAAATTGGCTTCCATTTAGAATCCTTTATCATTCGAGATTCGGAGTTCGTTATTCGATATTCATCGTTCCACCATCCTATACGGAATTGCTGTTGAATACAAGGGGGCGTGCCGCTATCGGATCAGCAGGCGAGCGGCGCGGGAGGCGACGAGCTGGCATGGGAGGCAGTAATCCGCCACGCGCCTGCCCGGCGGGAATGTCACCTGCTCGTAGGCCGTTAGGTGACCTTCGGCTTGGTGATAGGCGACGTGTCCGTACAGGCTGAGCAGGAAATCGTTTTTGCGCCCGAGCGACCACAGACCATAGAGATAATCGGCCAGAGGCCAGTCGTCCAGATGATCCGAAAAGCGCGTCATTCCACAGAATTGCCCGCCCGCCGAAAGGCGCGCGTCGACGATTCTACTGGCCATACCGGGCGGCAATAAGCCGCTCGATAGCAACTCCGGCCAATAGCGGTAATTGGTATAGGATGCTTCCGTGGTTCCGGTCAGACAGGTCGGCCTGGCCAAAGGCTCGGTTCGCGGAGGCAGCCACCAGTCCGCCGGATCGTCGGGCCATGTCTCATGAATGGCATTAAGCGTGTCGTCGGCCAGTTCGCTGCAAACTTTTCGTATGGTGGGTATCGACGTTGTGGGCACGGTTTGCCTGCGCTCGCACAGGTCGGCCCATCGCCGAAGCCCTTTGGCGGCCCAGGCGTTGTTGTGGAAGTACTTGCCCGTATCCTTCCGTGTATCCGCTTCGGGGACTCCGCTGAGCAACCCGTCCTCTTTGGTTGCCGAAGCGCGAAGCCGTAAGAGATATTCGCTGATTCGATCGAGTGCCTTGAAGCCCTCGTGCCACCAGTCGGCCGGACCGGCCCTCTCCTCTAATAATGCCGCCGTATGAAGAATCTGGCCGTACTCGGTGATGGAGGGCCCGTAGTACTTGAAGGTCCCGTCGTCGCGCACGAAATGCGTCAGCCAATAGTGAAAGAGTTGAGACGCCCGTTGGTTCATGCCCCAACTCGACAGGGCGTCCACCGCCGCGATGATAATCGGTGGAAATCCATCGTGCTGGGCTGCCGCGTAGCTTCCCACGCCGTACTTGGGATGGTCGCCGCGGAACGTGGCGTCGATATGGGCAAGCCCCGTCTTGACGGAGAGGTCCAGAAAAGGATGTCCCGTATTGATTGCCGGCTGCGTTCGGAGCCTCTTGATGTTCTCGGCTATTGCTTCGGGGTCGAAGGCAGGCTTGCCCGTCGTGCGGGGGACTAAAGAGAGTATCGTATCCAGATCGGGCTTCCTGGAGATCATGTTGCGAACAGGGTCTTCTCTCGCGGCCTTCCAGCGTGCTTGCTGATCTCCTTTGGAGCTGGCGGGAACAGCCAAAGGCGAAAGCACAGTCGCGGCTGAGATGACCACGCTGCGCTTGATGAAACTGCGTCGTGTCACTTTCGCGTTTGTCATGCGTGTTTTCCCTTCAGTCAGCTACCTCTGCGTTTGGCGACCACCCGGCCTGTTCGCCCATCCCCAAGCTTGAGGCTGCCATCCTTCGTAGGATGGGCAAAATGTCGTTTTTGCCCACGCGGATTGGTTGGCGCATCATCTTCCGCGTGTGCAAAGAACGGCGCTTTGCACACCCTACGGATACTGCCACCCTTTGTTTCGTGGGCATTTCCTCGGCTTCGCTCAGGTGTGCCTTTCCCAAGGCAAGAAACAAGGGCAAGATGCCCTCGCCACGAAATAGGCTCACTCATTCGAACAGCTCGGTATTTCCGCCCGTGTGAATGAACAGAACGTTTGCGCCTTTGTCGAAGCGGCCTTTGCGAAGGTAGTCGATCAGTCCGGCGGCGGCCTTGCCCGTGTAGACGTAGTCCAAGAAGATGCCCAGCCGTCGTGCGAATAAGGCCACCGCCTCTTCACATCCAGGCGTTCTGACGGCGTAGCCTTCACCTACGTAGCTGTCGTCCACGATAATACTCGCTGAATCGACCTGGGTGCTAATCTCTGCAGCGGTCGCTTGGGCCAGGTCGAGGACATCTTTTTCCTGTACAGCCTTCGGTTTGGCTACGCTGATGCCGATGATACGGCCGGGCCAGTCCGCAATCGCCGCGCCCACCACGAGACCCACTTGCGTCCCGGCTGAGGACGATGCGTGAATGATGGCGTCGAATTCCACGCCCAGGCGAGCCTGGTCCGCGACGATCTCGGCGAAGGCATCGACGTAACCAAAGGCTCCGCGCGGCGTGGAACCGCCGACCGGCATGCGATAGACTTTCTTGCCCTGCGATGCCAGCCTGGCTTCAAGGCTCTCCGCTTCCTCGGCCCAGGTATCCCAGTCGGACGAGTCCACGTGGTGGCACGTCACCCCGAGCAGGTGGTCCAGCCGGAGATTGCCCGTCGGATTGGCCGGCTTCTTGCCACCAAGGATGAGATGAACTCCCATGCCGCTGGCTACGCCGTAAGCCGCCGCCATCCGGCAAAAATTCGACTGGTTCGCGCCGATAGCGATCAGCGTGTCGCACTCCAGACTGAGAGCCTCCGCAAGCAGAAAGTCCAGCTTCCGCGTCTTGTTGCCCCCGAATCCGAAACCCGTCAGATCGTCCCTCTTACAGTACACGTTGATGCCATATTCGTCCGAGAAACAATCGAGCCGATGAACCGGCGTCGGCAAAAGCGAATTGTGCAACCTTGGAAGAGCCCCGAGCTTGTTCCGTATCGTCTCTATGTTATGTGAGTTGTTGTCCGTCATTCGACCTTATTCCTTTCCGCGAGACCGCGTGAGGCCTCCCTTGGCGTGAAAATGACAAATAATGTTTTCGTGCCAAAAGCCGATATTATAATATCAGGCTCTCGTGAACAAGGTTGAGAAAAAGACAGGGATTCACACGGATTTACACTGTTCTAAATCCTTTTCTCCGTGTACTCTGTGACCTCTGTGGCTAAGAAAGCTCCGTGGCTAGGAATGGAACTATATGATTATTCGTGCAAAATCGTATCCTCGGGTCGGGCTGATCGGTAATCCGTCCGACGGTTACTTTGGCAAGACGATCTCGTTCGTGTTCGGCAACTTCTGCGCGGAAGTCCTGCTTTATGAAAGCCCCGAGCTGGAAATCCTGCCGTCCGAGAAGGACCAGTCTTGTTTTGAGAACGTGCAAGAGCTGGTCCGCGACGTCAACCTGCACGGCTATTACGGCGGCATTCGTCTGCTCAAGGCGACGATCAAACGCTTCTATGACTATTGCGTCCGGCATCAGATCGAGCTGCATGACAAGAACCTTACAATTCGCTATCAATCCGATATCCCGCACGGTGTAGGGCTGGCCGGCTCCAGTGCGATCATTACCGCCTGCCTGCGCGTACTGATGAAGTTCTATGGCGTGAGCATCCCCAAGCCCGCGCAGGCGAGTCTGATCCTCTCGGCGGAAATGGATGAATTGAGCATTACGGCGGGCCTCCAGGACAGGGTGATTCAGGTGTACGAAGGACTGGTCTACATGGACTTCAACGAGAGCCTGATGAAAAGGAAGGGCCACGGCCGGTACGAGCAGATGGACGTCAAGCTGCTGCCGCCGCTTTACGTCGCCTATCAGGAGGATCTCTCCGAGGTCTCGGGCAAAGGGCACAGCAATATTCGCGAACGATTCAATCTGGGCGATAAAAGGGTCATCGCCGCCATGCGGTACTGGGCGAACCTGACGGACCAGGTCCGGGACGTGCTCATCAAAGGCGAAACGGACAAGCTAAGCTCGCTGCTGAACAGGAACTTCAATAAACGGCGGAGCATCTACCGCCTTAGCGAGGGCAACGTTCGCATGGTCGAAACCGCCCGCGCCCAGGGCGCCAGCGCCAAATTCACCGGCTCGGGCGGGGCTATCGTGGGCACGTACGAAGACCAGAAAATGTTCAGCCGGCTCAAGAAGGAGTTAAGCAGATTGGGCGTCAAGGTCATCAAGCCGCGGATCGTTGAATCCGTGTCACCTTATCCTCAAAAGCATTGAGCTTGAACCGTGAATCATAAAGAGACGATACGCAAAGCCGTCATACCCGCCGCAGGATTCGGGACGCGTTTCTTGCCGGCCACGAAGTCTCAGCCCAAAGAGATGCTCCCGATTGTGGATACGCCCGTGATTCAGTACGTGGTCGAAGAGGCCGTCGCCTCGGGCATCACGGACATTCTGATGGTGATCGGAAAGGGCAAGCGGGCCATCGAAGAGCACTTCGACCGCAACTTCCAATTGGAGGACCAGTTGGCCCGCCGGAACAAGACCGAAGAGCTCGAAGCCGTTCGCCGCATCTCCGAGATGGCCGAGATTCATTTTGTCTGGCAGAAAGAGATGAAGGGCCTGGGTCATGCCGTGCTCTGCGCATTGCATCACGTGGGCAACGAGCCGTTTGCCGTTTTGCTGGGCGATACGGTGATCGCCGCCGAGGTCCCGGCGACGCGGCAGTTGATCGACGTGTACAATCACTATCATAGCTCGGTGGTCGTGCTGGAGGAGGTCGAGCGGGAAAAGGTCAGCCGGTACGGCGTGCTTAAAGGGCGTGACATGGGCGACGGTTTGTATCAGGTCGAGGACTTCGTTGAAAAGCCGCCGATGGACGAGGCCCCGTCGAATTTGGTCTTTGCGGGGCGGTACGTCTTTACGCGTGCCATCTTTGACTGTCTGCAAACGACGCGTCCAAGCAAGGGGGGCGAAATCCAGTTGACCGACGCCATGCGCGCCTTGGTCAAACGACAAGCGATGTACGGCAAGAAGCTCCAGGGCAAGCGATACGACATCGGGGATAAAGAAGGTTTCATCAAGACCAATATCGAGTTCGGCCTGAAAGACGACGAAATCCGCGACCAGTTGAGCGCATACATCAAGCAGCGCGCCTCAGAACTCTGAGGCGTTTCCGAGGATATTGCCGAAGCCACGAACGTCAGGTATCTTTGGCGCAGAGTCCGTCGTTGGCGGATATCCGGCAAAGGATTGTTCTGTATTGAGGGGCGTGCATTATGAGCTTGTCTGAGTATTTTGAGAATGCGAAGGGCATTGGCGTTTTGGCTACGGCGGATTCGGACGGAGCCGTCGATCTCGCCCTGTATGCCAAGCCGTGTGTGATTGACGAAACCACCGTGGCGTTTGTGATGCAGGAGTATCTGAGTCACCAGAACCTCAAATCGAACCCGCGCGCCGCATACATGTTCATCGAGCAGGGCCGGGGGTATGCGGGCAAGCGGTTGTATCTGACCAAAATCCGGGAGGAAACCAATACCTCCGTCGTGGAAATGTTCCGCAAGAAACAGCCCGTGATCTGCGCTGCAAGCGACGACTCGAACAAGTACCTCGTACATTTCCATGTAGATGACGTCCGCCCGCTCGTAGGCAGCAAAGCGTAAAAGTGCCTAAAGCGGCTGTTTCCATTTACTATTGACTGTTGTCTATTGATTATTGGAAGGAACGCACGGAATAATCCGCAGCGTACGTGCAAATAGTCAATCATGCTGTAGTTCACTTTCGTTCCTCCATTTGCCTAACCGCGTGCCATTTCCTATGCTTTTTATGTGGGGGCTTGGCCCCGGGAGGTGTTGCTATGAGACGAAGAAAGTGGCAGGGTGTTACGCTTTTTCTGGCGATAAGTGCGAGTGTGGTCTCGGCGAGCGTTTGCGTGCTGGTCATGGTCGGGGAGTACCACTCAGCGCAATATAGCCTGGATACACACGAGCGGGAATACCAGGGCTGGCAAGCCTTCCGTCAGACGAATCCCACCTACTACGATGATAACAAGGAGGCCGTCGCCTCCTGTCAGAGCAGTCTGGAAGCGGACCGTAACAATTTCTGGCTCAAACGCTCACCGGCAGAGCTGGCGGGATTGTTCATCGTCTCGGGCCTGGCCAGTGGGGCCGGCGGTTACGTGGGCACCTGGGGCCTTTTGTGGCTCGTTGGCATGGGCTTCCACGAATTCTTCAGATGGCTGTCGGTTCGGCCGGGCCGCAAACGCAAAGCTCGGCTGGACAACCAGTCTCGACTCCACGCAGACATCTCAACGGAATACTGAGCCACCTCGGGCACTGCCCAGCGACTGACCAGTCAGTTCTGCGTTATCGGACAACGTGTTCGTTTCTCGCGTCCCGTCACGATGAACCTCCATCGGCGGCGCAAGTCGTCACGTTGCCGGGAGGTGCCTTTCTTGCGGCGCTCTGCCTAATCCCACAGTCCCAACACTGTCAATTCACGCGGATTCCTGGTACAATGCAAAACCGAATGACATCGGACTAGTGCCGTGAAAGTCCGATGGACTGCGACGATACAGACACGCTGAGAACGGGCAGTGGAAAGGGGTTATGTGTGATTTCAAGAGAAAGAGGCCGGGTGAATAGGATCAGTAGGGATGTGAGTAAGCTGAGACTCCCTTTGTTCCTCGCGATAGGATTAGCTTGCTCGGTGCAAGGACAGGGATGGACGCGGTTTCGCGGGCCGAACGGCCAGGGGATCAGTGACGCCAAGACGATCCCGGCTAAGTGGACGGAACAAGACTACGATTGGAAGGTGAGACTGCCGGGCGGTGGCCACGGCTCGCCCGTTGTGTGGAAGGACAAGGTGTTTGTGACGTGCGAAGACCCCGAGCCGGCGGGCGGCATGCTTCTGGCCCTCGACGTCTCGGACGGCCATACGTTGTGGAGCACGCGCTACAAGCTGACTGCGTATCGCCACCACGGCGACAACAGCTATGCGACCTCTACGCCCGTTGTCGATGCCGACCATGTTTACGTGCTCTGGCAAACGAACGAGGAAGTGATCCTAGCCGCATTGGGTCATAACGGCCACGAGGTCTGGCGGCGTGCTTTCCCGGGCATATATTCGCGATTCGGGCCGGGGACGTCGCCCATGCTTTTCGACGATATCCTTGTGTTTTCCCACGAGCATTGGGGAGGAGGCGCCGCCGGCCGGGAGCATCAAAGCACGTGGATCGCCGTGGATCGCAAGACGGGACAGACGCGCTGGACCACCAAACGAAATAGCGCTGAAATATCCTATTCGACGCCTTGTGTCTATCGACCGGACGGCGGCGCGCCTCAGTTGATCTTTACAAGCTGGGCGCATGGCATAACGGGTCTCGATCCACACACGGGCCGGGTGATATGGGAAGTGGCCTCAGCGCTGCCGGCTCGCGTCGTCAGCTCACCGGTCATCGTGGATGGTTTGATTGTCGGCACGTGCGGCAAGGGCGGAGCCGGTCTGCAATTGACAGCGGTCCGGCCGGGCTCGGCGGACCATCCCGAACGGGCGGGCGTGGCGTATACGTGCAAGGGCAAGTTCGCCCCGTACGTCCCGACGCCGTTGGCTAAAGACGGGTTGCTCTTCACGTTTCACGACCGGGGCGACGTTTCCTGTCTGCGTATGGAGACAGGCCGGCCGCTTTGGTCGGGAAAGCCGGGCGGTCGGTTCTACGGCTCGCCCGTCTGGGTCAACGGCTTGCTCTACTGCATCAACCGCGCCGGAGACGTCATCGTCCTGAAAGCCGCCCCGACCTACGAGCTTATCGCTATCAATCCCTTAGGCGAAAAGAGCCAGGCGACGCCCGCCATCGCCGCCGGCAAGATGTACCTGCGGACCTGGTCACATCTGATCTGCGTCGGAGGTACGGAGAATTGAGCGAGTCCAACACCACCCAACCTAACATTTGTAGAAAGAAATCCAAGGCCTGATTCCTTCCGCCAGATGAGACTGCCCATAGAGCGCTGACCGTAGCACGTTTCCTGACGGGGCGAACCGGGAGGATTCTGTCCGATATCGAGCGCGTTCTTTACGAAATCGGACATGTGAGGCAATCCCATTCGGACCCGGTACGCTAAAAACAGGCCATTAGACCGTCGTAAAGCCCTGCCGGCGCGGAACCTCCTCTGGCACAGTTCTTGCAAATAGGTCGGAACGAAGGACTTTGAGAAAGGAGAATCTTATGGGAACGCTATGGCAGGATATTCGATACGGACTTAGGATGCTGAGCAAGTCTCCGGGGTTCACGGGGATTGCTCTGATCACGCTGGCCATCGGCATCGGAGCCAATACAATAATGTTCAGCATGGTCAACGCCATGTTGTTGCGCCCTGTAAACGTCAAGAATCCGAACCGACTTTTCGGCTGCTATGCCCGCAGCAAGACGGGAGGCAGCCATAGGCAATTTCCCTACTCTGCGTACCTCGACGTGCGTGATAACAATTCGTCGTTCAGCGATCTCATGGCTTACAGGTTCCAAGTGGCCGTTCTGGAACAGGGAGAAATCTCGCGGCGCGTCCTGACTGCGTTCGTCTCGTCGAACTACTTTTCTACCTTGGGTGTCCCGCCAATTCGAGGGCGAACGTTTTTGCCTGAGGAGGAACGACCGGGTGCGGAGCCGGTCGTTGTCCTCAGCCACCAGGCCTGGACACGGCAGGGGGCTGATCCCGATGTTCTCGGCAAGCAGGTCCGCGTCAATGGCAGATTCCTTCGCGTTGTGGGCGTTATGCCCGAAGGCTTCACAGGTGCATCGCTTGCCGGTCCCGACATCTGGATGCCCTTGGGCGTCTACAGCCTCATGAGCCATCCCGCCGGGCCTGTTATGCCTGAGTCATCGATAGATGAGAGTTACCCCCCGCTCGTGCTCGTGGGGCGTATCAAGCCGGATGTGAGTATGTCCAGCGTACAGATCCGACTGGATTCCCTGGCAACCCACTTGGCGGAAAGTTCGCCGGAGCGATGGAAAGATCTGACGTTTTTCCTGGAACGCCTGCCCCGAGCCAACATGTATCCCGGTCCGGATGACAGGGGCTATTTGTTGCCCTATTGTTTATTTCTCATGGGTGTGTCCGCGGTCGTCCTGCTGATTGCCTGCCTGAACCTGGCGAGTATGTATCTTGTTCAAGGTGTATCGCGCCGCCGGGAGATCGCCATTCGGATGGCGGTTGGAGGGGGGCGGGCGCGCATTGTCCGGCAATTGTTCGTCGAGTCGCTGCTGTTGGCGGTATTCGGAGGACTCCTGGGGCTTGGCTTTGCATGCGCAGGCGCCAAGATCATAACAACATGGATCACCGCCATGCCATATCCCATCGAGGTGGGACTCGGACTCGCCGTAGGGCTTGATGGCCGTGTACTCATGGCTACTCTCGGTTTCTGTGGTGTCGCCACAGTCCTGTCCGGGCTGAGACCGGCCCTGCGGCTCTCCCGCCGATCCATCCTCCGGGATTTGAAGGACTCTCGCGGATCGGCCGGTCAGTCGCACCACCTTGTGCCGCGCGGTCTCTCCGCCTCATGCCAGATGGCCTTGTCGGTTGTCCTGGTGATGGCCGCTGGACTATTCACGCACAGTGCTCTCAAGGCGGTCCGATCTACTCCTGGCTATAGCTTCGACGGAAAGCTGGTTGTCGAGGTGGACCCTCGCGCTGCGGGATACGACCGTACCGAGAGTCGACAGGCCTGTGAGAGACTGATTGAGCACCTGGGTACGATGCCGGGGATAAAAACCGCCGGCTTATCTACATCGATGCTCTTTGAGTTGACTCCCGGGCAGTATATGATCACAGAATGTGGACGTGACTCTGATGCCAACGAGACCGCGGACAGGCGTGTGGGATTTGCTCTGAAGCACAGTATCGACGGAAATTACTTTGCGTCAATGGACCTGCCCC
>JARRQQ010000069.1:0-16583 GCA_037381725.1 Sedimentisphaerales bacterium | reverse complement strand
GTGATCGCCGCGATAGTGGCGGTGGGGCCGGCGATAAGCTCGCCCGGCTCGCAAGTGGAATACGTGTCGCTGGTGCTGACGGTTGCGGCGATTGGATTAAGCGGTATGATATGGATCTGGATGGCTGCGGCCTTCGCGTTGAGCGGACAAATGTTGGATGCGCTGAGAAATGAGTAGTGAAAGTGCCTAAAGTTGGAAGTGACTAAAGTGCCTAAAGTTACAGGTAGTCTCAAAGCACTTTAGCTCATTTTAGTTCACTTTAGTCACTTTAGCTCACTTCGCGATTGATACAATCGGGCTATGAAAAACTCTACAATCGCCAAGATAATACCGATCACCTGTGCCATTGTCGGAGTGGCGCTGCTCTACATGTGGCTGAGCACCGACGCCGGAGTGGACCTCACGGAGCGCGTCCCGCCGGTCCAGCAAGCCCGGCAGGCACCGCCGGACGATAGCGAGCCTCTGCAAATAAAAGGTACGCTGACTAAGCTCGATGGCGAGCCAGCGGACGTGCCCGGCGCATGGCCGCGATTCAGGGGTGCGAACTTCGATGCAGTCTGCACGGAAAACATCTCGCTGGCGAAGACGTGGCCGGCCGAGGGGCCGCCCGTGCTTTGGTCCATCGAGGTTGGGGAGGGTTTCGCCGGGGCGGCAATCTTAGCTGGGCGCGTGTACATAATCGACTACGACCGCGAGCAACAGGCGGACGTGGTGCGGTGCCTGTCCCTGGCCGATGGCAAAGACATCTGGCGATATGCCTATCCCGTGAAGGTCAAGCGATGGCACGGGATGAGCCGGACCGTGCCGGCGGTGACGGACAAATACGTCGTTACCATCGGGCCGAAATGTCAAGTGACCTGTCTGGATTCGATGACGGGTGAGTTTCACTGGATGTTCAATCTCGTCCCCCAGTTCCACACCAAGGTGCCACAGTGGTACACAGGACAATGTCCCTTGATCGACGATGGAAAAGCCATCATCGCTCCGGCGGGCGACGTGCTGATGATGGCCGTGGATTGCGAGAGTGGTAAAATCGTCTGGCAGACGCCGAATCCGGACGGCTGGATCATGACCCATTCATCCAGCGTTCCGATGGAGTTCAAGGGCCGGCGTTTCTACGTGTATTGCGGCGGCGATCACATCAAAGGCGGCGTGGTGGGCGTCTCGGCCGAGGATGGGACCGTCTTGTGGAAGACCGATCAATGGAAAGTGCGCTTCAATGTCCCGATGCCGGTGGTGGTCGGGGAAGACAGGATATTCCTGACCGCCGGGTATGGTCAGACCGAGTCCGGCTGCATGATGCTCCACCTGACCGAGACGAACGGCGTCATCTCCGCCGAGCCGGAGTTTCAGTACGCAACCGACGTGTTTAGCTCGATGCAGCAAAGCCCTATTTTCTACGATGGTCACATCTACGGAGTCAGACTCGATCAGCAATTAGTCTGCCTGGATTTAGAAGGCAACGTCGTCTGGACCAGCACCAGTGCGCACAAATTCGGCAGCGGGCCGTATGCCTTCGTCAACGGGCTGCTCTATCTGATGGATGACGCGGGCACGCTGACACTGGCCCGGGCCGATGCCTCGGGATTTGTCCCGCTGGCCCAGGCCAAGGTGCTGGATGGGCATGAGACATGGGGGCCGATGGCCGTTGCATCCGGCCGGATGATCGTGCGAGATACGGAACGGATGATCTGCCTGGACATATCCGAGCCGTGAGGGGAGTACCTCATTGAAAATCAAGAGTTCCTGTGCTAAGATAGTACATTCGCAGATGCTATGAAAGTGCATTGAGATGAGCGAAACATCAAGAACAGGCAATAGCAAGAATATTGTCGGCGCAGTCGTTGCCCTGGCGGTCGTGGCGGCGATCATTGCCGTCGCCCGGCTCGACGTGTTTGGCGGCAAGGGAAGCGGTCTGAGCAAGAAATTCACATACAACGTCAGGGACTTGGCGCGTGTGGATCCGAACCTGATTCTCTACACAGAGGACACCGCCGGGATGATCAATACGGGCTGCTCAAGCTCTCATGCCATCGTGGTGGGACCGGAGGGGGCCATTTACGTGGCCGGAGATCGAGCGATTCGTGTCTTTTCGCAAAACGGTGATTTGCAGCGTCAGATCGAACTGGCCGGCGCCCCCGGCTGTCTGGCCGTGGATCCGAACGGTACGGTCTACGTCGGGCTGAAGGATCACGTGGAGGTCTACGACACCGAGGGCCAGCGTCAGGCAGGCTGGGACAGCCTAGGCGCTGACGCCATCCTAACGAGTATCGCCGTCGCGGAAGATGACGTTTTCGTCGCCGACGCCGGCAATCGGCTCGTGATGCGTTACGACACGACGGGCCATCTCGTTAAGACCATCGGCAAGAAGGACGCAGAAAAGAATATTCCCGGCTTTGTCGTACCGAGCCCCTATTTCGACCTAGCTGTTTCGAGGGACGGTTTGCTCCGCGTTGTCAATCCCGGCCGCCTTCGCGTCGAGGCCTACACACTCGATGGTGACTTCGAGTTCGCGTGGGGCAAGTCCTCGATGGACATCGACGGCTTTTGCGGATGCTGCAATCCCGTGAATATCGCCATTCTGCCCGACGGCGGTTTTGTCACGTGCGAGAAGGGCCTCGTGCGAGTGAAAATCTACGATAGCCAGGGCCGCTTCGTGGGGGTGGTCGCCGGTCCGAGCGAGTTGGTCGAGGGCGGCGAGGTTAAGATTTGTGAATTCCCCGAGCAATGCCAGACCGGCGGCTTCGACGTGGCGGTCGATTCGAGCGGCCGCGTCTTTGTCCTGGACACGATTAAGAACGTGGTACGCACGTTTACGAAGATGGAAGGCCGACCGTGAAAGAGCATCCCGGAAAAAATCGTAGCCGAAGAGAACTGTGCGCGGGGGCGCTGCGATACACAACCCTGGGGCTCCTCGGGGCCGGCGGGGCAGCGCTGTTTGCCAAGAGACAACGGTTAGTGAGGGAAGGCGTCTGCATCAATGAGGGAATCTGCGACGGCTGCACGGTCCTGGCTCAATGCGATTTACCTCTGGCTCTGTCTGCCAAAAAGACCAAGGCGGGAGAAGCCAATGGCGGATGAAAACAAAAAATTCGACCGGCGGCATTTGCTCAAGGACGGTCTCTGGGGTGGCTGCATTGCCGCTTTGGGGATGGTGGCGGGCGCGGCGGCCCGCAAGCACGAGCGAACGGAGATGATCTGGCAGATCGATCCGTACACGTGCGTCGCATGCACGAACTGCGCGACCTATTGCGTCCTGGAAGAATCCGCCGTCAAGTGCGTTCAACTTTTCGAGATATGCGGCTACTGCGATTTCTGTCCGGGCTATTTCGAGCCGGGGGCCAACGTGCTCGAACCCGGCGCCGAAAACGAGCTTTGCCCGACCGGCGCGATCAAACGCGCTTTTGTCGAAGAGCCATACTACGAATACACCATCGACGAAACGCTCTGTATCGGCTGCGCCAAGTGCGTCAAAGGCTGCGCCGCTTTCGGCAACGGATCGCTGTTTCTCCAGGTCCGCCACGATCGCTGCTTGAATTGCAACGAGTGTGCTATCGCCATCGCCTGCCCCTCGCAAGCATTTAGACGGGTGCCTGCCAGCCAGCCCTATTTACTCAAGAAGGTGGACCACGCCTAATGATACGTTTCGACCGCGTCATAATCGGCATGGCTCTCTTTGTAATCTCGTGCGGCGTTGCATGGGGTGTGGAGCGTTTTCCGCCGCCCGATTTCGAGTCCGGCTACTCGATGCCAAGTCCGACCACGCCGAATCCCCGGCAGAACGTCTACGAATACATCGACGTTGCCGTGCTTTTTGCAGCGCTCGGGCTGGCCTCCTATCTGATCTTAAAGAGACGCAGCCGGAAAGCGATCTTCGCTCTTATGGTATTCTCGGTGTTGTATTTCGGCTTCTGGCGCCGTGGTTGCGTCTGCGCGGTGGGCAGCCCGCAGAATATTGTCTTGTCGATCTTCGGGACCGACTACGTCGTGCCCATAACCGTAGCGGCGTTCTTTCTGTTACCCCTCGTCTTTACGCTCTTTTTCGGAAGGACCTTCTGTGCGGCTGTGTGTCCCCTCGGTGCGGTCCAGGATTTGGTGCTTCGCCGTCCTGTGAAGGTACCGGCGTGGGCGGAGAGCGGCTTACGGCTGCTGGCCTATACCTACCTTGGCGCGGCGATCCTGTTCGCCGCCACGGGCAGCGCTTTTATCATTTGTCGATACGATCCGTTCATTTCCATTTTCCGGCTGACCGGAAGTCTGAACATCCTGATCCTTGGCGGCTGCATCTTGCTGATCGGCGTGTTCGTCGGGCGTCCTTATTGCCGATTCCTCTGCCCGTACGGCGTCATCCTCAGACAGCTCTCAAGGCTGTCCAAATCGAGCGTGACGATTACGCCGGACGAGTGCATCCAGTGCAGGCTGTGCGAGGATGCCTGTCCCTTCGGCGCCATCAAGAAGCCAACCGCGAAATGGCCGGAGAAGGAATACCACGTTGGCAAGAAGCGATTGGCGTTGCTGCTTTTGCTCTTGCCCGTATTGATCTTTTTGGCCGGTTGGGCGGGATCGAGTATCAAGGGGGTGACCTCTCGCGCACATGAAACCGTTCGGCTGGCGGAACGTATTCACGCGGAAGAAGCCGGCGAGGTCGAGGGAACCACCGACGCCAGCGCAGCCTTCAGAGCCACGGGCGAGGGAATCTCGGAGCTTTACAAGGAAGCGTCCGACATTCGTACCGAGTTCGGGCTGGGTGGCTGGATCTTCGGAGGATTTGTGGGGACGGTAATTGGGCTCAAGCTGATCGGGCTCTCCGTCTGGCGGCGAAGGAAAGACTACGAAGCCGACAGAGCGAGTTGCTTGGCGTGCGGCCGATGCTTTGAGTACTGCCCCAGAGAGCACGTCCGGCACAAAGAAGCGAAGGAGGCGACTGGAAAGGTCTAATGGAATCTCAGAGCATCAACGCTGAAGAGCACGTTCGGGCAGCAAACCCGTGGTACCGATGTGCGGTCTCCACGGCGATTGTCAGTGCGACGTTTTCTCTCATCGTTCTTCTGTTTCTCGTCCTCAATTACGGCAAGAGCAGGGTAGTCGATACACAAGAGGAAACCCGGCTGCTGAATCTGAAAACGGAGCTTGAGGACAAGCCCGACGACCAAGAGCTTATGTCCCGGATTCGCACGCTGGATCTCCAAACCAGGCAGCGCCGGCTCCGGGCGGTGGATCGCGCCGACAAGGGCAGCTATTTGCTTCTGGGCGGTGTCGTTGTCTTGCTGACAAGTATCGGCATCATGGGCGCGATGAAGAAGAAACCACCCATCCCGCGATTGGGCACCGAGGAACCGGATCAGCAAGTTCATGAGGCGAATTTTGCCCGGTGGGCGGTGACCGCCGGAATGGTTGTCTTGGGTTCGGGGGCATTGCTTCTCGCTCTGAAACCGCCGGTCGATTTCGCCGGAACCGGCACGGCAGGAACCTCGGTAGCTTCGGCAAATGATCCGAACAAGAACTGGCCGAGCTTTCGCGGTCCCGAGGGGAACGGTGTCAGCGCCTATACGAACATACCGAGCCGTTGGGAGGGCAAGACAGGTGACGGGATTCTCTGGAAAACCAAAGTCCCACTGCCCGGCAACAATTCACCCATCGTCTGGGGCAACCGCATTTTCCTTTCCGGCGGTGATCCGAATGGAATGGCGGTCTTCTGCTTCGATACCGCCTCCGGTAAACTACTCTGGAAAGGGGACGTGACCAAGGCGCCCGTGAAGCCGGATGAAGAGCCGATTGAGCCGATGGAGGACACTGGCTGGGCGGCGCCCACAGCAGTGACCAATGGCCGGTTTGTATGTGCCATTTTTGTAACCGGCTCTGGGAGAAAAGCCTTGGCGTGCCGCTGAACAATTATGGACTTGCCTCGTCGCTTGCGATCTATCGAAATCTGGTGCTGATCCAGTTTGACCAGGGCGTTGTCGAGGACAAAATGTCCAAGATGATCGCTCTGGACGGATTTACCGGCCAAGTAGTCTGGCAGACCAACCGACCGGTTGACAACTCATGGAGCTCGCCGATTGTGGTCCGCATCGCCGATGCGTTCCAGGTTCTCACCTGTTCCAATCCCTTGGTGATTGCGTATGAACCGGCGAAGGGAGCGGAGCTTTGGCGGGCCAACTGCCTGGCCGGCGAGATAGCACCGTCCCTGATCTACGCCAACGACCTGGTCTTCGCCATCGAGCCGTACAACAAGTTAGTTGCCATTCGACCCGACGGCCACGGCGACGTGACTAAAACGCATATCGCCTGGACCACGGAGGAAGGCGGTCCCGATATTTGCTCCCCCGTCAGCAACGGCGAATACGTCTTCATGATGGCTACCGAGGGTCTGCTCAGTTGTTTCAAAGTCTCCGATGGAAAGAAAGTGTGGGAGCACGACCTGCGCGAATATTTCCTCGCCTCACCGTCCCTGGTGGGCAACAATCTGTACCTGCTCAGCGAAAAAGGCGTCATGTACATCGTCGAGGCGGGACCCGAGTACAAGGAACTGGCCAAATGCGAGCTAGGTGAGGAGTGCCGCGCGTCGCCGGCCTTCCTGGACGGGCGCATCTATATACGTGGTCGTGAGCATCTCTATGGCATAGGAAAACGCGATTGATGGAAGAATTGGATTTGACATTCGTAGACCAGGCGGTGGAAAAGGCCGGTACGGGAGCGGAGAACGTCCTGGAGATACTGCAAGCCGTCCAGGGCCACTTCGGCTATCTGCCCACCGAAGCGCTTGAGCGCGTCTGTCAGATATCCCAAATCACCCCGACGGCGATTGCGGGCGTCTCGACGTTCTACAACCAGTTTCGTCACCGCCCCGTCGGACAACACATCATCCACGTTTGCGTCGGCACGGCCTGCCATGTCAAAGGCGCGGACCGCGTCTACGAAGCGTTTCAGCGCCACCTCGGGATACCTGAAGGTGAGGATACGGACGCTAAGAAGATATTTACGATTGAGAAAATCGCCTGCCTGGGATGCTGCACCTTAGCTCCGGCGGTGCAGATCGACGAGGTCACGTACGGGCACCTTAGCCCAAACACCGTATCGACCGTGGTTAGCGATTTTCTCAGATACGCTCAAAGCAAAGCGGCCCGGCGGCAAAAACTGCAGGAACGCCGAGCTGCAGAAACGAGACCCCGAGGCGAAGCGCGTCTCGGATTGGGATCGTGCTGCGTGGCTCGGGGCAGTGGGAAACTGCGCGACGCCCTGCAGCAGGCGCTGGCGGAGACCGGTGTCGATCTGCAAGTCAAACGTGTCGGCTGCGTCGGTATGTGCCACCAGACGCCGCTGCTCGAGGTCGTCCTGCCCGACAACAGGTCCTACCTCTACGCCAGGGTCCAGCCGGAAGATGCCAAAGCCATCGTTCTGCGTCACTTCAAGCTGAGCCGGGCCAAGAAAGTCACCAACACCGTCTCACAAACCCTCGACCGTCTCCTGACGGATGATCGGTCGGAACCGGTGACGCGGTATTCCATCGACGTGCGTGACCGGCCGGTGGCCGACTTCCTCGGCCGGCAAAAGCACATTGCCACGGAACATCACGGCGACATCGATCCGGTGGACATGGATGAATACTTGTCGCACGACGGATTCAAGGCCCTCCGGCGATGCATACAGGAAATGAACCCGGAAGAGATCATCAGCCAGATCGAGCGAAGCGGCCTGCGCGGACGAGGCGGGGCGGGTTTCCCCACACACCGCAAATGGACGGCTGTGCGGAGTGCGCGTGCCGAGGGCGTCTCGCCCTCGAAAAATAAACAAGGCCGGGACGGCCTCGCCACATACGTCGTCTGCAATGGTGACGAAGGGGACCCCGGGGCGTTCATGGACCGGATGCTGATGGAGTCCTATCCGTACCGCATCATCGAAGGGATGATTATCGCCGCCTATTCGGTCGGAGCGAATCAAGGCTATTTCTATATCCGCGGTGAGTATCCTCTCGCCACCGAGCGAATCGGCCAGGCAATAAAGAAATGCGAGCAACATGGTTTTCTCGGCGACAACATCCTCAACAGCGGATTCTCGCTGCACTTGAACATCGTGCCGGGCGCCGGCGCGTTCGTATGCGGCGAAGAAACGGCTCTGATCGCGAGCATCGAGGGACGCCGGGGCATGCCGAGGTTACGCCCCCCGTTTCCGGCCCAGAGTGGCCTCTGGGGCCAGCCCACCCTCATCAATAACGTCGAGACCTACGCCGCCGTCTCGTGGATTATTCGCAACGGCCCGGAAGCGTTCGCCGAGTTGGGCACGAGCACCAGCAAGGGAACGAAGGTCTTTGCGCTGGCGGGCAAGGTGGACCGCGTCGGGCTGATCGAAGTCCCGATGGGTATTTCCGTGCGACAGATTATCGAGGACATCGGCGGGGGGATCGCCGGCGGCTTGCGGCTCAAAGCCGTGCAGGTCGGCGGCCCGTCAGGCGGTTGCGTGCCGGCGGAATTAGCCCACCTACCCGTGGACTACGAAACGCTGCAAAGTATCGGCACCATGATGGGTTCCGGCGGCATGGTCGCCCTGGATGAAACCGATTGTATGGTGGACATCGCGCGCTACTTCCTGGAGTTCACCCAAAACCAGTCTTGCGGCAAATGTACTTTTTGCAGAATAGGGACCCGGCGGATGCTGGACACCCTCGAGCGGTTGTGCGCCGGGCAGGCGAGTATGACCGACGTGGACGAGCTGGAAAAGTTGGCGCAGATGGTCAAGACGACAAGCCTATGCGGCCTGGGCAAGACCGCTCCGAACCCGGTACTGTCCACGCTCAAATATTTCCGGGACGAGTACGAAGCCCATGTCGAAGGACGCTGTCCCGCCGGAAAGTGCAAGGCGCTGATTACGTATTCGATAACGGACGAGTGCATCGGCTGCACGATATGCGCGCAGCGGTGTCCGGCGGACGCGATTGAGATGAAACCCTATCAGAAACACGAAATCGACGCGGAAAAGTGCATTCGCTGCGGGACGTGCAAAGAAGTCTGCCCGGCGAATGCGGTTAAGGTCGAGTAATCCATGCCCAAGCTGTTCGTAGACAGTCGTGAGGTACAAGTCGCTGACGGCGCGACGATTCTCGACGCCGCCACTAAGCTCGGGATCGAGATTCCCACGATGTGCTTCCTGAAAGGCTATGAGCCATCGACCAGTTGCATGATTTGCGTGGTCAAAGTCGAGGGGCGAGGCGGTCTGCTTCCGGCCTGCGGTACGCCAGCCGAGGAAGGGATGCACGTGGACACGGTTTGTGAGCAGGTCCGGCTGGCACGCAAGGCGGCGCTGGAATTACTGCTCAGCGATCACTTGGGCGATTGTCTCGGGCCGTGTCAGGTTATATGTCCCGCACAGATGAATATCCCCCTGATGATCCGTCAAATCGCAGCGGACAAGCTCCGCGACGCGATTGTCACCGTCAAGAAAGACATTGCCCTGCCCGCCGTCCTCGGGCGTATTTGTCCGAAGCCGTGCGAACGGGGATGCCGCCGAGCGTCCGTCGATGAGGCGGTTTCCATTTGCCTCCTGAAGCGATATGTCGCCGATGTTGATCTGGAATCGGAAAGTCCGTACGTCCCGAGGTGCGAGCCTTCGCAAGGCAAAAAAGTAGCGATTGTCGGAGCCGGACCGGCGGGCTTAGCCGCCGCCTATTATCTCCAGCAAGCCGGGTTTGCATGCACGATTTTCGATGATCACGAAAAACCCGGCGGCATGCTGCAATACGCCGTACCAGAGGGAGAACTGCCGAGAGACGTGCTCGATAAGGAGATTGCCATAATCAATAAACTTGGCGTGGAATTCAAGGGCAGAATGCAAATCGGCGAGAAACTATCGCTGGAGCAGTTACGCAAAGACTTCGACGCCGTGTTCGTCGCCGTGGGCGCCGGCGCCGAGCCGTTGGGACTCCGGACGGGCCCGAAAGGCATTATGGCCGACAGCAACACGTACGAGACGAATCTGCCCGGCGTGTTCGCGGGCGGCGATGCCGTTCGCAAACGAAGACTAACCGTCCGGGCCGTGGCGGATGGCAAGGAGGCGGCGGTTTCGATCCGCCAGTATCTGACCGGCCAGCCCGCCACAGGTCCGGCTAAACCATTCAACACACGCATCGGAAAGATAAGGGATGATGAGAAAGAAACGTTCGCCGCCTGCGCCAGCCGGAGCCGCCGGACGACGGTGCCCCAAGAGGGCGACGGATTCACAGACGAGCAGGCTCGTGATGAGGCCGTCCGCTGTCTGCATTGCGATTGCCGAAAGGCGGACGCCTGCAAGCTGAGACAATACTCCCAAGAGTACGAAGCCCGGCCTAGCCGATTCAAAGGCGAACGCCGAGCGTTTGTCCAACGGGTCGAGCACCCGCAAGTCATCTACGAGCCGGGCAAGTGCATCGACTGTGGCCTCTGCATACAAACAGCCGCCCAGGCGGGCGAGGAGCTTGGCTTAGCCTTCATACGTCGCGGCTTTGAGGTTCGGGTGGAGGTGCCGTTTGGCCGTTCGCTGGCCGAGGGTCTCAAACGCTCGGCCGCACAGTGTGTGGCCGCCTGCCCCACCGGCGCGTTGGCCTTCGCATCGGAACCGTAGCATTTGGATCGACGCGGGAGCTTGACATTCAAGGCGAAATCCTGTACAGAATTCCCGCCGCAGAGTGCGGTGTAATCTGATTACTATTTGGAGAGAAACTATGGGATCGAAAAGAGTAAGCGAAGATCATGTGCGAACGTTCCTCTTGGGACTGGTGATATGTGCAATCGCCTTGGGTATGTCTGCCTCGACCAACGCGGCGGATTGGCCGAACTACCGAGGCCCGAACTACGACGGTGTATCGAGCGAGACCGGGTGGAGCACGACCTGGCCAGCGAGTGGGCCGAAAATTCCATGGGAGCGTCAGATCGGCATCGGCTTCGCCTCGATGTCCGTCAGCAACGAGCGGGTCTACGCCACGGGCAATGTTGACGATCACGACATTGTCTATTGCCTGGACGCCAATACGGGAAAGGAGATATGGAAGACGTCGTATCCTTGCCCTTTGTTCAATAAGAATCACGAAGGAGGACCTTGCGCGACGCCGACGGTAGAGGGCGACGCGGTCTATACCCTCAGCAAGAATGGCGACGCCATCCGTTTCAACGCAGCTACGGGTAACATCATCTGGCACACGAAACTGGTCAAGGATCTGGGCTTCAAACTCCCCACGTGGTTCCTGTCCAGCTCGGCTCTGCTGGTAAACGACGTAGTGATCCTCAACGTGGGGAGCTATGGGGTGGGTTTGAACAAAGCCAACGGCAGCGTGGTGTGGCAAAACGGCAAAGGCGTCCCTGGCTACGCGTCGGGTGTGCCTTGGATGCTAGATGGTCAGAAATGCGTCGCGATGGCCGTCTCGGTAGAAGTCGCTGGATTGAATCCGGCCACCGGCAAGCTGATGTGGAAGTTCCCCTGGAAGACCAGCTACGCGATTAACGCCGCAGACACCATTGTTTCGGACGACACGGTTTTCATTTCCTCGGGATATAACCGGGGCTGCGGGCTTTACAAGATCAATGGGAGCAGTGTCACCGAGGTCTGGCAAAACAAGAACATGCGAAATCACATCAACTGCTCGGTCCTCTGGCAGGGACATATTTATGGTTTTGACGGCCAGGTGGGCGGTGGCGGCAAGCTCGCGTGCATCGACTTCAAAACCGGCCAGAAGGTGTGGTCACAGGGCGGGCTGGGAACCGGCTCGCTGATGATCGCCGACGGCAAGCTGATAATCCTAGGTGAAAGCGGCAAGCTGGCCATTGCGGAAGCCTCGCCGGAAGGCTACAAGGAGCTGGCCTCGGCCCAAATCCTGAAGGGCAAGTGCTGGACTGTCCCCGTCCTGGCGAACGGCAAAATCTACGCGCGCAACGCCGCCGGACACTTAGTCTGCGTCGACGTCAGCCAGTAGGGCGTGCAGATTCCGTTTCTCCACACGCGGAACAGCATGGGCGTGGGAGAAGCCGGTAGGGTGTGCAAAAGCCGTTTTTGCACACGCGGAATGGTAGCCGTGTGGAAGAACCTCAGTTCCTCTTGAAATGGAACAGAACCGCCCGGCTGCCCGGGGCATCGAACGTGAAACGGCCGCGAGCGCTGCCGCTCAGGGTTTTCGCCTCTTTTGCGATAATATCGTAGCGTCTCACCGTCCAGGTACCGGCGGCGAGATTCGCAACGATGTCCCTGTGCCGCCCGTTGGTCCCGAGCACGTATTCGCGGCCCGGCCACGCGAGACCTCGGAAGTCCTTGTGCAGATTCGAGAAGATACTCAGATCGGGAGCCATTTTCCAGAACGTGATATGCTCGTCGATGACTTCGCGCAAGTACTTGAGGTTGTCGGCGGCGGTGTGCTCGGCAAGGTCGAAGCATCCCCGGAAGTACTGGCCCAACTTGTTACCCGGCTTCTTCCCGGTCGTGCCGTAGCCCCCACCCAAAAACGCACCTAAATGCGACTCGATGGTATCCTGCTCGGTGTGCTTGTCTCCTTTGCCCTCGTAGCTGAGCTCGTCGTTGACCGTCGGCATATTTCGCGTTCCGCCGTCGGGTTTGTGCCGTGTTTGTTGGATCACGTCTGCCGCGTTGGGTAGATGCCGAATCTTCTTCTGGATAATCATATGGTCGTTCCAGGGCGGCAGCGTATCGAACTTGGCCGACCAGAGCGTGCGAGGTGTCGAATGGACGCTGAGCGGCGTGGGGTAGGGCAAATCTTGCCGGAGGATGTGTCCGAATTGTGCGATCTGCTCCTCGGAATATTTCGGCTTCTTGATCTCGTATTCGTTGCACAGGCACATCCAAACGTTGGGGAAGCTGCCATAACGGGCGGCGATATACTTGAGATAGGGTTCCGGGTCACCGTCGTTATGAGCGGCGCGCAGGACGGAGCGTGACTCCTCCGTGTCTGGACCGCACAGGATCAGGTCGGCGATCAAATCGTGCTCCCATGCCGTCTGCACGGCTAAGTCCACCCGCTGGTGGAACCACCGGGGATTGGGACGGCAGCAATCGTCGCCGGAGTCGGATAGCTCACCCTTGTCATCAAAGAACGGTTTTTCCCTGGGATTCACATAACGATCCCCATACAGACTAAAACGGAGCTTCTTGAAATACTCCGCATTGCCCGCGACGTCGGCAGCAATGTCGTTGCCGCTCGGCTCATTGTTCGTGTAGTAACCCGACAGAAACGTATAGTGCGTGTTGCCGAAGATGTATGGATGCGACCCGTCCGAGCGCACGTACCACCGCCGGCCCGGACTCTCGTCATCCACAATCCAGAAGCCGGGCTGATCTGAGGCCGTGGCGGTGACGTAGTCGCCTTGTTTTTGCCCGTTGAGCTCTTGCTTATTCGAATGGACCTCCACGAGGTTCCACCGTCCGGCTTTCGTCGGGCACAGGCGCACTTTGAAGACGTTGCCCGAGGTGCCGCCTTTGCCGTCCCCGTCCCAGAAGCCGTGAATTTTCACCTCCAGCGAGCCGCTCTCATGCCGAAGCCGCACCCAGAAATCCACGTCCCGCGCCGGAACATCCTTCGGCCCTTGCGTCGGGCCCGTGAAGCTCAATTCCACAACCGAATATACCGCGCCTCTGGCCAATTCCTCACCGCGCGCCGGCAGTGATACCATTGCGAGCATTATTACACCCAGTAACCAGATAGGAATTTTCGCGCCGATCTTCAGGTTCCTTCTGCTATAGTCTCGTCCTGTATATGTGCTCTGCCAATGGTGCAAAATCGTCGGAAAATTTGCCTTCTTCTGCGCTAATTGTACGTTTTTCATCAAAAACCTCAATTTTCGTCCCTGCTTTTAGCCCTTCTATGGCAAAGACCGCCTTCCCTCCCCGCGGGTAGATCGGATCGAACTGTCTTGCGTTCTTGGCCCCTTCTCCCAAATCTATGTTAACCGAAAAAATGTAAAGGTCCCCATGATAAGAGGTCGCTTTGAAATGGCAATTCAATCCGTCGGCCAGTTTCATGAAAATACTCTCTTGGGCGGGTGCCGCCAGGATAGCAGGAGCCAGGCGCGAGATTTGAGCATTTAATCTCTTGAGTTCCGCCCGCATTTCCTCGGTTGGCGCAAATTCTTTGAATTTCGGTCGCCACGCGTGGGTAAAATAACCGATGGCCGTCGCCCCGTGTGTAATGGCCTGCCATACCTCGTTGCGGGTATGCATAGGCAATACGTCCGGCTGTTTTTCGTACGTCATCCATCGACTGCCCTTACTGGTCTCGATCCAGGTATAAACCGGTTTCGGCCCGGCCAGGTCGCAAAGCTGAGAAACTCCTTTCCCAACCCAGTCGAGATGCGCAGCATAACCCGAACCATAAATGGGGTAAATGTCAAAACCAACAACATCCGCGCAACGCACATATTGAGGGTATAGTGTTTTTCTGACGTCTTTGGGATACTTGCTTTGTTCAACGGTAAAATGACCTGTCAATGTCATGAAAAGAAGCCTGTCGGGACTCGTTTTTCGAATCGAATCGCTTTTGCTGGCGACATATTCCGGAGACTTTTTCGGCTTTGCCTCCGCACCCTTCCCGCTCGGCATGTCGGGTTCATCATCAAATATCCAAGCCAGGATATATCCATTTTCCGTCACGCCGGGTTTGAAGCTCGGGACGGCATAACACCCGGTTTCTTTTGCCGCAACAGGGTCTCCCCTCCCGGCATGCGTATTGATGCCAAGGCTGTGGAGCAGACGATAGTTTTTGGGAGATTGAGCCCAGGACATGATCGGGAAAAAGGGTTTACCATTGACCCGTATTTCATGGTTATTCCCCACAGAAACAGATTGGATGAATTCAACCTTTTCAGGAGGATTGGGTAATGGCTCTCCATTTTTTGTATAAGATTGGGCCGATGCTGTTAGCTCCGGCGGCACGACAACCTCAAAGTCCGAGCCTTTGACCCGCCGCAATTCCTCGTGCAGGTTCGGGATCCTCGGGTCGGGGGCGACAGAGATGGCCCATTCGATCCCGTTGTCGGCTACGAACATGCCGTATCTCTTCAAGGCTTTAAGGATCGCCTGCACTTCCGGCGAAAAGCCGGAGACGTCGTAGTCCTGGCGTAGCCGGAGTCTCTCGCCCATCCGCGGGTAGTCTTTGTTTTCGTGACGGCTGGCGAAGTGCGTGGCCGGAGCTACGTAGGCCCTGCGGGTCTTGCGAATCGTGACCCGCATCGCATGATCGACGATTCCACGTTTCAGCTCGTCATAGCGGACCACCGCCGGGAAAATCGGCAGTCCGGCCGCGTCGGCCGAAGTCCAGCCGTCGGGCCGGAGCTTATTGGTCTTGAGATCGAATACCGACGCCTGGGCGGCCTGCCAGCCGTTATCCGTCTTGCGAGCCATGTAGAACTCGTAGAGCATTCGATTCACGGGATCGACGACGATGCCGTGCCGGTCCCCGCCGCGACGAAGCTTGTCGTACTGCACGTCCTGGAGCGTCAGCCCGGGCCCGTCGTAGCCTCGTTGATAAGTGACGGGCCAGCCCTCGATAGGCATGTTATCCGGTACTGGAAACGGTCCCTTGTCTGATTCGCCGGGATAACCTGTAATTCTTACCTCCACTCTCTTTTGTTCCGGGGGCACCAGGATAAAGCCCATGTCCGGGTTGTAGCGCAGCGGCTTGTCGGCGCCGACGGATGCGATCATATTCTTCGAGTTCGCGTGCACAGGCCAGTTCGAGACCACCTGGTTCCAGGGATTGTCCGGCGGAAACACCTCCAGCGCCGAGCAGATAGCATCGGCCTCCGGTGTGTCGAACATCACGGGTTTGACGATGCGGGGCATCTTCGCAGTTCGGATTCGCTCCAGCCGGGCCGGGTCGGTTTTAACTGGGCTGGAAGAGACTTCATCTGCTATGAAAACGCCGAACAGCACAAAGGCTATGACGATTATGAAAACTCTACGCGTATCCATTCAAAAACCTCCAATCCCGGCGATCTTACCGCACATGCTAAGATTTGCACACAACAATTTCCTATAAACGTAGGGTAGGGCTTGCCCCACCGCTTAATCATTGTTGTAGCCGTTCAATATGATATAATGTACTCATCATGATGAAGAACTTTCAGGGGATTCTGTATGAAAGATCCGATCGTAGAATCCGTTCGAGAAGCACGTGAAGACCATGCAAAGAAGTTCAATTACAACCTGCATGAGATTTGTGAAGATTTACGCTCCAAACAAAAAGACTGCGGCCATAAAGTCGTATCTCTACCGCCCAAACACATCACCAAAACGACATGTAGCCAAGCAGCTCTTGCTATGGAAATGCGGATTGAGAAAAAATGAGTAAGGCGTCCCCGGATTTCCCGGATTTCCTAATGACATTCATGGTTGAAAAATCAAAATACCTACCAGTTTCAGGAAGGAGGTAAGTCATGGATCGAAGGACGTTCTTGAAGACAATCGGCATATCAGGTGCCGTCGGATTGGTTAGACCCCATCATTTGCTGGCCGGGCGGGCTTTCAGTTCACCTGAGTACTTCGATCTGCATCCGTTCATAAAGGAGCACCCCGAGGCCGTATTCATCAAACGCACGAACGTAGCGGACAAGACG
>JARRQQ010000068.1:0-10728 GCA_037381725.1 Sedimentisphaerales bacterium | reverse complement strand
GGCGGACAGGCTCACGGCTACCGCGCACTACTTCGGCGACGAACGGGCCGGCGGCCTTGTCGCCTCGCGCCTCGAGCGCGCCGATGAGCACAACCTGCGCCGCCGGACCGAGCTGCCCAAGCTGTTCGGCAAAGGCCCGGGTCGCAGCCGAGCCGGGTGTCTCCACGATCATCTTGCCGGCGGCGAGCTGCAAATTGGCGTCCTTGTCGTTGAGAAGGGCCAGCACGATAGGTACGGCTTTGTCCTTCTCGGCTCGGACGAAGCCCTGGTACGCGGCGATCCGAATCCACGGGCTGCTCGCCGGCGTTATCATCTGGCGGTAAATGCCCGATGCTTCTGTCCGCTGGCCCTGGGCCAGCATCTTGTCGGCGCACATCAGGTAAGCAATGTCTCGCGTTTCCTTGAGAGCTTTCGGTACGCTTGTCGTGCTCAGGGCGTGGGTTGCCTCCAAGCCGCCGATCCGTCCCAAGGCCGTGATCGCGGCGCGAGCGAGATTTGTGTTGCTGTTAGTCATGAGCTTTGCAATTTCGGGCACGGCCTTGCGGTCGCCGCGCTGGGCGAGTGAGCTGATCGCGCCGATTCTCAGATCACCCTTAAGCTCGCCCATTGCCACGCGCAGAGCGGCGCCCGCCTCGTCGGCCGGCATGTATTGCAGCGCAAACCTCGCCATGTGGGACAACTCCTCGTCGTCGAGCAGCTTTGCCAGAGCGGGAACGGACTGAGCCGAGCCGACCCGGCGGAGCATCCGGCAAACGAATTGCTTGCCCGCGAACGTTGTCTTGGGCGACTCCAGAGCTTCAAGGAGCTTCGCCTCAACTTGGGGGAACGAGGACGGCGGAATGTCACGAATTTCTTCTTCGATAGCCGCCAGATCCCGCCGGGACTTACCGAAATCGTACCTCTCGATGGCGCTGTAGCGGGCGGACAAGACCGGACGGAGGCTCACGTGGTCTGCCGTCGGGTAGTCGTCGGGGACCTCCACCTGCGTGACGCGCCCCGTGGCCGCCCATTCCGTCCCGCGCTGGAAGGTGACAATAAATCCGACGCATCGCAGTTGTTCGGGGCCGTGGCCGAGGACGGTATGGAATATTCTTCCTTTGCCGTACCGGACGGTGAACAGCATCGGCTCATTCTCGCCTGTGCCTTTCTGCGCCGGGTCGGCGTAGGCGGTGGCCAGGACCGTCATGTTCTTGGCCGGACCGCGCAGTTGGCTATAGAGCTCGTCTGCGGCGTGCATCCACTTTTCGGGCAATCCCGCCATGATAGCATTGTTACGGTCCCGTACGACGACCTGGAAGGGGTGCTGGGGGCCGTGGCTCCCGCCCCGACCGGGGGAGTTATCCAGAACGACTTTTCCATCGCGGTAGCGGACCATCGGCCCGGACTTTTCGTCCCGGCCGCCCCAGCCGCCGAGCGCGATCATTTCGTTCCATTCCTTCCATCGCGGGAATGCATTGTCGGCGGCGTGATAGACGACCAGACCGCCGCCGTTCTTCATGTACTCGACCAGGGCGTCTTGCGTCTCTTTCGGCCAGTCGTCGCCGGTGTAGTTCGAGACGACGACGTCGTACTTGGCGAAATCGGGCTTGAACGAATCCATCGGCTGCCCCTTGCCAGGCGAGGTCGCCACGTCCACCGCGAACAAGCCGGTTTCCTCCAACAGACTCTTCAGGATTGGCGTGGTAGCTTTCCAATCGTGGTTGTTCTGCCCGTCAACGATCAGGGCCTTCAGCATCTGCTTGGGGCGCTGGCGCGTGAGGTCCTGGATGCGAATATTGCGCCATTTGATCTTGCTGCCCGCGCGCTTGGAAGCGTGGACTTGTAGGGCGATGAAGCCGGTGGAGGTCATGTCGTCCTTCAAATCGGCGACGGGCACACCGTTGACCCACGTTCGTATCCGGTCGCCGACGGCTTCGATCCGGTAGTGGTTCCACTGGCTTTGCTTGAAGGCTTTCTGCGCTTCGGGCTTGCCTTCAAGTGAATAGAGCCAGCCACGGCGGGCCTCGTCGTAAATGCCGCCACTCCAGGCGCGGGACGACGTGTCGATCTCGACCTGATAGCCGTGGACGCGGTAGTTGTTGTAGTTCTTGTAGCTGTGGCTGCGAATCTGGATGCCGGAGTTCATGCCCGGCTCGACGATAAAGTCCAGCTCCAGGATGAAATCAGTGTACACCTTCTCGGTGCAGAGGAAGCTGTTGGCTGTGTTGAGAACCGTCGTTCCCACGATCGTTCCGTCCTCGACGGTGTACTTAGCCTTTCCGTTGCGCTGAATCCAGCCGTTGAGGGTCTTGCCGTCAAAGAGGCTTTCCCACTGCGCGCCGGCGCCGACAGATGCCTCCGAGAGGAAACCGCACGTCATGCAAAATGCCAGTAAAGTCACGATAAATCGTTTCATAATTATACTCCTTATTCGTCACTCGTGGTTCGAGTAGGGGCAGGCCCGTGTGCCTGCCCTAGGGCAACCACATGGGGTTGCCCCTACAACACCCAGGGTTCGCGGTAGGACCGGCCCAGCAACTCGCTCGCGTACGGATCGCCGATGATCTGTTCGGTGGCCGGGTCCCATTTGATCTTACGGCCCGTCAGCATGGCGATCTCGCCGAGAAGCCCGACGCTGATCGAGCGATGGCCCACTTCCACGGGGCAGATCGTGAGCCTTCGGCTTTTGACACAATCCAGGAAGTTCTGCTTATGGTCCCGGCTTTCGTACAGCTTGATCTCGTCGGGGCCGATCTCTTCTTTGAGAATCTTCTCGTCGGAGGCGTTCAGGCCGGCGCGGTTGACGTGAATCCAGCCGGTCTCGCCGTACCATTTTGCGCCTTGCGTGAGTTGTTTGTTATTCGCGACGGTCATGACAGTGCCGTCGGCGTACTTGCACGTGAACTTGTACTCGGTGGCCACGTTGTACAGTCCATCAGTGGGGTAGTTACCTCGGCCTTCGATCTCTACCGGACCGGTATAGTCCCAGCCCATTCCCCAGTGCGCGATGTCGATGTGATGCCCGGCCCAGTCGGTAAGCTGGCCGCCGGAGTAGTCCATAATCCACCGCCAGTCCCAGAAGACCACGCCGCGATAGGGAACGTACGGAGCAGGCCCGAGCCAGAAATTCCAGTCGAGACCTTCGGGCACGGGCATGATGGGTTTGACCCCCGTGGGGCTGCCGGTCGGAAGGCCAACTTCGATCTTGAGAATCTTGCCGATCCGGCCGTTGCGGACCAGCTCGCACGCGTGCCGGAACTTGTAGTCCGATCGTTGCTGGCTGCCCGTTTGCCAGACGCGCCCGAAGCGATGGACGGCGTCGCAGATCGCGCGGCCTTCGCGAATGGAGCGGGCGAGGGGCTTTTGCCCGTGGACGTCCAGACCCGCCCGAACCGCCGCGATGGCGGGCATCGCGTGCCAGTGATCGGGAACCGCAATTTGTATGGCGTCGAGATCGCCGCGACCGATCAGCTCGCGAAAATCGTGGTATGTCTTGCAGTCACTGTTGCCATAGCGCTGATCTACGATTTGCTTTGCCCTGTCGCGATGGCCTTTATCGACGTCGCAGACGGCTATCGTTTGTACTTCCTGTTTGCTCAGAAAACCGCGCAAGTCTCCGGTCCCCTGAGAGCCGACGCCGATGGCGCCCATCACGATCCGGTTGCTCGGCGCGCGTGCCCCAAAGACCGACGCCGGAACCAGTGCCGGCAGGACAAGAGTTGAACCTCCGACCGCGGCCGTTGCCCTCAGGAAGTCTCTTCGAGTTGTCAGATCTTCTTTTCTCATGATGTACTCCTAATCAAGATGATTTCAATGTCAAGTCACCCCATATAATAGTAGCAAAATGAAAATCTTTTGCAATCTTCCTCACAGGCGAGCCTTGCCTCGTTGAAGCGGGCTAGGTATATTATCGAAAAAGGGGTAAAGGTAGTCAGAGTTGCCCCTGCGAATGAGGCGAACTATGAAAAAGCTAAATTGGATGATATTGATGTGTGGAAGTCTTTTTTCATTTGCCGCGTCATCTCACGCGGAAGGTTATTCACCGCGCGTGGAACAGCCGCATCCTGACTTCACTCTGCCCAACATTGTGGATCGCGACCCTGTCTCGCTGTCACAATTCCGCGGGCAAAAGGTTCTCCTGATCCACTTTGCCTCATGGTGAAGCGGCTGTCGCCGGGCCGTGCCGGCCTGGAACCAGAAGATCCAGACATGGGTTCGCGAGGGAAAGCTCGTTGTCCTCGGCATAGCACAAGAGCAATACGCCGACCGCTGTCGTCTCTTCGCACAGTGGCACCAGTTGAATTGGCCGATACTATACGATCCAATCAATGTGATGCAGGTCCGGGGCGTTCCGATTGAGGTGGCCATCGACGAGAATGGTATCGTCCGAAGCCTCCGGCCTGATCTGAAGACGTTCGAGTGGGAGTTTCTCGACAAGACCTTTTCATCTAAAGATGCGAAAGAAGTTGAGAAATCTGAGAAACCAAGTCAGCCTGACCTGGCGGCTCTGCGCCGGCGTGCCGAACAGGGCAACTCATTTGAGGCATGGCGTGAACTGGGCGATGCCTTGGTGCTCTGGGGCGACCCTAACGAATTGAACCACGCCATCGACGCCTACACGCGAGCGCTGCAAATCAAACCGGACGACGGTAACGCTAATTTCCGCCTGGGAGTCTGCTATCGCATGCGTTACGAATCACCCCAGCGGATGTCCGCCGACTTTCAGATGGCCGTGGATTCTTGGACCAAAGCCCGGGAGATTGAACCTAATCGGTACATCTGGCGACGCCGCGTAGAACAGTTCGGCCCGCGAGCGACTAAACCGTATCCGTTCTATGATTGGGTGGAAACGGCTATCCGCGATATCACTGCGCGGGGCGACAAACCCATTCATCTAACAGTGCTTCCCACAGGCTCTGAACTCGCCGGGCCAGGTCCCGCCCTTGAGGCAAAGAGACAAGAGGTTAAGCCGCCGGACCCTCAGGGTCGGATTCTTCGCGACGCACAAAATTTGATCCTGGCCGACGTCACGGTTGTCCCTCGGCACATCAAGGGTGGTCAGACTGTCCGTGTCCACGTAACACTACGCCCAAACGGAGAGTTGAAGGCCCACTGGAACAACGAGGCTGAACCGTTGAGGCTTTGGATCGACGCACCATCCGGATGGAAACCACAGCCTCAGTTGTTGAGTTGGCCGCAAGCCGCGCAGCCGGAAAGCTCCGAGCCACGACACCTCGAATTTGAGATCCTCTCTCCGGCTGACGCAAGTGGAACTACAGAACTGCACGCCTATGCCCTATATTACGTGTGCGAAGATACGCTCGGAACCTGTCAATTCTTGCGAAAGGATATCCCTGTCACCGTAACAGTCTATAAATGACAATGAGGGTGCGTACATTTCCGGATATAGATGAGGACGCGTGGGATCTTCTTGGAATAGAATCGAAGGAGATGCTACAATGAAAAAAGCTGTTTTCCTTTGTGTCTTGTTTGCATTTCTCTCGGAAGCCGGGGCTAAGGAATTTTGCGCCGATCTGGTCGTGGTGAACGCCAACGCCATCACGGTTGATAACGAAAACCACGTGCTGAAGCGTTTGCCGTCAAGAGCGATAAGTTCATTGCCGTTGGAACAAACGCTCAAATCGAGAAGCTCATCGGCGACAACACGATTGTTTTAGACGCCCGTGACAAGACGATTACCCCCGGATTTATCGACGCCCATCTTCACCCCGGTCCGGTACATCCGGCTCACCCATCAGTGCGGCCAACCAACTACTGAGAATCCAGAGTATGGTGACACGCAAGACCGCCGAGGGAAAAGTCTATGGCCCTGAGCAAAAGGTTCCCGTGGAAACCGCGGTCCGGATCTGGACAATGGGTAGCGCGTATGCCTCTTTTGAGGAAGATATTAAAGGTTCTATCGAGGTAGGCAAACTGGCGGACTTTGTTGTTCTGTCTGACGACCCTACCCAGGTGCCGCCCGACAGAATTAAGAACATACAAGTTGAACTAACCTACATTGGCGGGAAGCTCGCCATTGCCGGGCAATAGTTCGATCAGATCCTCAGACAAACTTTCCGGCGACACATCCATGGGATGACCAACCAGAGTACGAGAAGGACGACGGCACGTTCCATGACCGGCGAATACGCTGCGCCGAAGATCTCAAACACGTTCCGGCTGACGTGCCGCTGCCTTCAAGAATCCTCTTCGAGTAGTCAGACCTTCTTTCTTCATGATGCACTCCCAATCAAAAACGTACGGGCAAGCCCCTGTGCCTGCCCGGGCGACCACAGGGGGTCGCCCGGGCTACGATGGTAACACAATCGCAGCGTTTTGCAATAGGTGGGACGGACCCGGGGCTCGGGACTCGTCACTCGTTCGGGGCTGGCGAAACACGAGCCACGAGCAACAGTTAGTAGACGTAGGGGATGAGTCGCCACGACCTTTTCGTATACGCTTGCCAGGCATCCGCGAATTCCTGGTGCATCAGCTTCTCCTCGTCTTGTATTCTCCAGATCAAAACGGGAACGGATGCGGCGGCGAAGATGAACGCAATCCAGGAGTGGAATACCATCGACACTCCCGATAGGAACAGGATGATTCCCAAATATCGTGGATGTCTCAAATATCGATAAAGGCCTTTAGTAATTAGTTTGTGGTCGTCCTGGATGGTGACATCTGTGCTGAACTGATTCTCGAGGGCTATCACAGCCCAGTTCATGAACCCGAACCCGATGAAGGCTATCCCAAGTCCCAACCAGCGAAGCGCGGCTCCGAGACCCATGACGATTATTCCTCGACGGTCACAATACGGGGCCACAATTACTACGGCCAGAGAGATTATCTGCAGGAACATAACGGCCAGTTTCTGCCGCTTCACAATCTTCTTTCCCGCTCCGTGCCCTCTTCCCTCTTCCGGAACGAACAGGACGACCAGGAGCGTCAAGACCAGCATCATCAGGACGTAGCTCGACCGGACAACATTGTGGAAAAAGTCCCACGTATCGCCCAAGCCCCAGCCGACAAGAGGCAGACCACAGAAGACGGCCGTGCCCATCAGGAATGACACTGCTTTTCGTGTGACAGCCCTCACTGTCAGATCCTCAGAAAGATCTTGCGGCGATACATCCAGAGTATAACCAGCCAGAGCACGAGCAGGACGGTGGCCCGTTCCAGGACGGGAACGTAGGCCGGGCCGAACAGCTCGAAGATGTGGCGACCGATGTGCCGCTGGACGTTCTCGCGGATAAAGCCGCCCATCAATTGCCACATGCAGTAGAGCGTGATGGGATTGAGTCCGACGATCACAAATGGGAACGTCCATCGCTTCCAGCCTCGCCACTCGACAATTGCGACGAAGCCGGCCAGGATTAACGTGACCCAGCCCGCACTGCAGATTGCCCACGAGGGCGTCCATATCCGTTTGATGATCGGGCACAGACCCACCAGTGCGATCAAAGCCCCTCCGATGGTTCCCGCCACACCGAAGAGGACAAGACGTTTCAATTTCCGGATAATAGTCAAGTTACTTCGTAGCAGCTCGCCCGACAGCAAGCCGAAGACCATCGTCGCAATCGACGGGTCGAAGTTGAGCGTTTGATAGCCCCCGGTGCTGAAGACGAAGGGTTTTTCACGTGGAAACAGATTCAAAAACCAGCGGTCGAAAGCGGCGGCGAAGTTGGCGTTCTTCTCCCAGTGCGCCGCAAAGCCCGTGAGAAAGTGCCAGTCTGCGGGCACACCGACGCTCGCCCAATCGAAATCCGCCGACGGCAAGGGATACACGGCGAACGCCAACCAATAGGCCAAAAGGATTCCAAAGGCGACGAGCCACTGTGTTCGCGGTTTCGTGAACGCCAGAAGAAAAACAATCGGATAGCCTAAGCCGATCTGGGCGAGCACGTTATTGAACGACCAGACCGTTTGGCGGCTCCAGGCGGACGTGAGAAAGACCGCCAGTAACACGAGCACCAGGGCGCGCCAGATCGCATGCGCCAGCATCGTCCTGAAGCTCTGGCCTCGGGCGCGGCGATTGGCGACCGACCACGGCAATGCAACGCCCACCATGAACATGAAAGCGGGCTGGATGATGTCCCACAGCGTGAACCCCGCCCAGTGTGCGTGTTCGGTCTCGTGCGCGATGAAGTGCCACAGGCCGCTGTCGGGGTGCAGCCGGGCCACCTGCGCTAGGCCCAAGCCGCTCGATGCCATCATCAGCATAATCGCCCCGCGATAGGCATCAAGCGAAACAAGCCGCTCAGGCCGCACACTACCAACAATATCACGATTACTATTGTGTATGATTTGGACCCTAATTCACATGGTCGGTCTGTGACCATTCTCGAAATGAGGACGTCGTCAAAAGCATATGCCCCTTCTGTTTTTGATTCTTCCGGCCACAAAAACACAAAGGCACGAAGGTTTCCACATATTGGTTCTTCGCGCCTTTGTGCCTTCGTGGCTTCTATTCAGTTTTTTCAGTCTACACGAGCGTATCGCAGCCGGAGGGAATCGGACGGAAGGCGCCGGGGCCCGGCTTCAACTCTTCCTGCTTCGGCACGAGATCCTGCTTGCTGGCGTTGAGCAGCCACTTCCAGCTAAAGGTCCGGCCCGTGTAGGCGGCGGTTCTGGCGCCGATGGCCGTCAGCGTACTCTCGGCGATCCGCTGGCCCTCGTTGAGGACGTTGCCGCTACGGATGCTCTTGACCAGGTCGATATGCTCCTGGTCCATTCCGTTGACGTGTTTGCCACTGTACTTCCAGGGATTCTCGCCGGAGATGCTACTGCTACAATTGCTCGTTCCCTTCGTACCAACGATCTTCTCGCCGTTCCGCCCTTTGCCGGGGCTGTGCCCGCTGAAGCTCAGGCAACGGGCGCCGTTGGCGTACTCGAATTCCGCGTAGATATGGTCCCAGATGTTGCCGTTATACTTTTCCCAGCCTTGCTCGCTGCCATTGTTCAATGTCCGGCAAACTTCCTTGGCCGTCTTGATCTGGGGCTCATTGTAGGTTCGCCAGCCACGCCCGCCCACGGCGGTAAACTTCACGGGCGGGCCGTTGAAGCACCAATTCATCACATCGATGTTGTGGATGTGCTGCTCGCAAATCTGGTCACCGGAGAGCCAGGCGAAGTGATACCAGTTATGGCATTGCCACTCCAACTCACTCATGCCTTGCTGGTGGCCCCGGAACCAGATGCCGCCGCCGTACCAGTAGCACTGGCCGCCCGCGAGGTCGCCGATTTGGCCGTCGTGGATTCGCTGCATTAGTTCTACCCGGCTGAATTCGTGCCGGCGCTGGGTGCCGCAGACAATGGCCAAGCCTTTTTCCTTGGCCAGCTTCGAGGCTTCCATTATGCCGCGGCAGCCAGCCACGTCGGTGGCTACGGGCTTTTCGGTGAAGACGTGCTTTCCGGCTTTGATCGCGGCCATCAACTGCCGGCTGCGGAAGGCCGGGGCCGTCGCCATCAGCAACAGGTCCGCCTCGCATTGGGCTATCTTCTCGTGGCAATCGAAGCCCCAAAATAGGTGGTCGTCGTCGACCTTCACGCGGTCCTTGTATTTGTCTTCTCTCGAAATCCTGTCCCGGGTCCTGCGGACTTGGCTCTCGAACAGGTCGGCCAGGGCGATGAGCTCGATTCCGGGATCGGCATTCAGGTTCTGACGCAGGGCGCCGTTGCCCCGTCCGCCGCAACCGAGCAAACCGATTTTGATTTTGCCGGAGCCCTTGGCGTGGGCCAGATGCGCCATCGAGCCGGCCACCGCCGCTGCACCGGCGGCCGCGATGGTATGCTTATTGGATTTGCCTTTGTCTTTTTCTGACGCTCTCATATTGTGAATCTCCTTGGTTTCAGAAACAATCGGAAATCAAAAATCATAAACTGAACTGTCGATTAACCCCGCCTTCTTCCGCGTTGGGGCTGCACCCAACCGGGTATTTGGTATTTGCCCGGAATCGGGAACGGGGGCAGCGGTTTGGAATCGCTGAGCTTCAGGTCGTCGCTCGGCAGTAGATTCAGCGTGCACCGGCTCATGAACCACGACCGTTTGAACTGCTGCCGGGAATAGGCCGATTCGCGGCCCATAATCGCACAGAGCGTGCTCCCGGCGATTCGCTTGCCTTCGTTGAGTGGATTGCCGCTGCGAATGCTCTTAATCAGGTCGGTATGCTCCACGACGTACGGGTTCGGCGTCGGACCGTTGTAGGCCCACGGGTTCTCGCCCTCGATCTTGCAGTTGCCGGAGCTGTCCATGTACGCGAAGCCTTTCGTGCCGACGGCGCGCTCGCTGACGTTACCCGACGTGCCTTGGATCTGACGACACATGCTGATCGTTCGCACGTCCCCGGGATAGAAGAACTCGATTCCGAAGTGGTCGAAGATGTTGCCGTACTGAGGCTCGACGCGGTATTGCCGGCCGCCCTGGCCGTGCACCTGCTCGGGAAGATCGTTGAACGCCCAGTTGATGACGTCGATGTTGTGCACGTGCTGCTCGGTGATGTGGTCGCCGGACAGAGATTTGATAAACAGCCAGTTGCGAATCTGCCATTCCACGTCCGACCATTTGCCGCTCTTGTAGTTCTCCCAATTGGTTCTGGCGCGGTCCACCCAGAGCGAACCCATGTTCCAGTAGCATTGGGCGGAGACGAGATCACCGATCGCCCCGTCATGGATGCGTTTCATCGTCTCGATGTAGGCTTGCTGGTGACGGCGCTGAGTGCCGGCCACCACGGCCAGGCCCTTCTCCGAGGC
>JARRQQ010000067.1:0-10757 GCA_037381725.1 Sedimentisphaerales bacterium | reverse complement strand
GCTCGCGGGGGTATCCGCCGCCCGGCCTGCAGACCCTTTTCGTCTGGTTTTGACCGATGTTGAACGCAACATTTACAAGGAAACGGCACACATTACGAGCAGCGAGGTGACGCCGGATTGTCCTGTCTCCTGGTCGGCACACAAGGAGGTTCTTCACGGAGGTAAGCAGGATGGCGTCGAGGTCATCAAGGTCGACAACGGCAAGCTCCGCTTCGTCGTGGTTCCCACACGCGGGATGTCGATCCAACGTGTGGTCATGGGCGATCTGCGTCTCGGCTGGGACTCGCCGATTAAGGGCCTGGTGCATCCGAAATTCATCAACCTGGAATCTCGCCGGGGCTTGGGCTGGCTCGAGGGCTTCAACGAATGGATGGTGCGGTGCGGCCTCGAGTTTTTCGGCGCGCCCGGGACCGATGAGTTCATCGACAACACGGGCTTGAATTCCACGATGGACCTGACGCTCCACGGCAAGATCGGCAATACCCCGGCCGCCAGGGTTGAGGTGGTCGTCGAACGTCAGACGCCTTACCGCATTGCCGTTCGCGGCTTGGTGGAGGAGACGGCCGTGCACGGGCCGAAACTCGAAATACAAACCCAAATCTCCACGGTGCCCGGCGCGAGCACCTTCCAAATCTCCGACACGATCACCAATCGCAGCGCCGTCGTGCAGGAGTTCGGCATCCTTTACCACGGCAACTATGGCCCGCCGCTGCTGGAGGACGGCGCCAGATTTTTCGGCCCGGCCCGCCAGGTCACGCCGATGAATGAGCACGCTGCCCGTGACGTGTCGAGGTACAACGTTTATGGCCCTCCGAAGGCGGGATTCTCTGAGCAGGTTTACTGTCTGCGTCTGTGGGCCGATGAAAACGACCGGACGAAGGTGATGCTTCGCAACGCCGCCGGCGATAAGGCGGTCTCGATGGCTTATTCCGTCAGAGAGCTCCCCTTCTTCACGATTTGGAAGAACCCGGTGGCTCCCGAAGACGGTTACGTGACGGGCCTGGAGCCAGGTACGGGCTTTCCGCGCAACCGGTCGATTGAACGAAAATTCGGCCGGGTTCCCAAGCTGGGCCCGCATCAAAGCCGATCCTTTACTATCGACTTCGCGCTGCACACGAGCAAGGAGCAAGTCAACGCCGTCGCAGACGGAATTGCACAGATCTGGGCCGGCCGGCAAACGCACGTCGACAGAACACCGTTGGCCGCCGAGAAGCTGACTCTGCAGGACATCATCGAAGCGGCGAGAACCTGGCGCGCGTCCTTCCAGTCTTGGTACGGCCAACCCGCGCCGGATTTTGCTCTGACCGACCTGGCCGGCAAGGAGCACAAGCTCAGCGACTTCAAAGGCCGGAACGTTCTGATCGTCTTCTGGGCAACCTGGTGCGGACCTTGCCGAATAGAAATTCCCCATCTGATCGAGTTGCGAAACACAGTCAGCGAAGGCGAGCTGGCCATGTTAGCCATATCGAATGAAGACCCGGACCTGGTTAGGAACTTCGTTGCCCAAGCAAAAATCAACTACACGGTCTTGATCGACCGGGGCGGCCTGCCCGCTCCATACAACGCTGTGAATGCGATCCCGAGCGGCTTCTTCATAGACCGTCAGGGCAGGATCAAGCTCGCCACGACGGGCCTCGTCTCGCTGGAAGAGATCAAAGCCATCCTCAACGCCGAATAGATTCTAATGTCTGGGTGATTTAGTCTTCGTACGAATTGCAGGTGCTATGCGGCGACGGTAAAACCGGACGTTTCCGTTACGATGGTATTATCAGGCCATGGAACGCGAGCGGTGATGCGATGCTTGCCGGGGACGAGTTGCGTCGTATCTGCGCGAAGGATGAAGTGGTGAGGCATTTGCATTTTGACGTAGCCGCCTTTTTCAGTGTATCGTTGCATTCGGACCCACGGGCCGGAGTCGATCCGCGCTTCAGCCGTTGAGCCGTTGGGTGCGTCATAGCAATTGAAAACAAACGCCATGCTCTTCGATGGCTTGACCGGATCATCAAGACCGACGAACTCACCCGGGCGATCTACTTTCGATTCGCTGCTCGAAACGTATCGATGACTGATCAGCCCCTGTCTGACCTCGATGATTCGGTAGCCCCGCGGGACGTTATCGACGCCTCGCTCGAAACCTTCGCCTGAACTCCACCAGCACCCACAGACCGAAATGCTCGTTACAAACTCAATACCTTTGACGGTCATACGCTCATTTTCATGGGCATGCCCCTGGAAGACAAGCTTGACGTTGTATGATGCGAGCAGATCGACAAGAGCTTTGGCACGCGACTCATTGAACTGAGGCGCGATAGGAAAGTCTTCAGGAAAAGTACCGCCTCCGCGCCGTTCGATATAGGTTGAGCCAATCGGAATGTGAACACCGCAGATGATAGGAATCTGCTCCGGTACGGCTTCCAGATCACTCTTCAACCAGGCCATCTGGCGCGGATCGAGACAGGCATCGATGGTGTTTTTGCCCTCGCGCCCGACAACGGTGTTGGCGTCGAGCGTGATGAAGTGGACGCCGCCATAATCGAAAGCATAGTATGAAGGACCGAAACAATCGTTGAAGAGTCTCCGCGGGTTCGTGTCGTTCAGAGCAATATCGTGATTGCCGGGGCAGGCATGAAGAGGCGTTTGAAGCTGCTTGACACAATCGAGATAGGCCTTGCTCGAATCGGGGTAGAGGCTCATGTCACCCAGATCCCAGACGAATGCGGGTTTGAGAGCGTTGATCTCGGCAATGGTTCGGTTGAATTTGGACACCGCGAGCGTCCCTCGCTCGATATGAACGTCAGTAATGAGGGCAATCTTGAAGTCGCGAACGTCCCACGTACCAGCTCCCGCAAGGATAGGTGCACTGCGGGCCGCCGAAAGGCAGGTCATTGCCGAAAGTGAAAGGAACTGCCTTCGGTTCATCTTTCCTTCGCCTTTTCTACGCCCGGGAAATATCGTCCCAGTTGATACCGAGTTTTCGGCTAGCGTAGCCGAGCTCCTTGAGGTAGTCGCCGTAAACCATCATCCAGTGGGAATCGCGGACCTCTTTGCACAGTTTTCGCCAGTCGCCCTGAATCTCGACGTCCTGCTGAGACCGGCATATCTCATAGAATGGGTTGCCCTTGACGACGCCCTTAAAGCCGACCCATCGGCCCGTGCTGTATTCGGGGTCGATGAAAGTCACTTCCTGGCCCTTGGGCAGATCCACTTTCGGGGCTGCGCCGTATTCCGATTCGTAATGGGTCAGGATTCTAGCCGGCTCGTATTTCGTGCCATCCATCCGGCGCGGGGCGCTGCAATGCGCGCAGGTGACGATCCCGGCGTGAGGGAATGTCGAGTTATGCAGGAACACAGGTTTGCCCGATATGTAGTGCAGCAGAATCCCCGACGGGATCACGACGAAGTCCGACTCACAAAAGGCCGCCAGCCCCTCGTCGTTGATCAGGCTAAGCGACAGGCACGGCGTGGTCTGAGCTATCGGAAGAATCTTGCTCATACAGTCCTTGATCGTAAAGGCCGGCGCCTTGTGCTCGCGCATCAGGTCTCTGAAGACGGTGTATAGCGCGAAAGCATTTACGACGAACTTTCTGTCGGTCATAAACGTGGTGTCGGGCAGGGAGAGGTACCTCGCCGCCCAGTCTTCGGCTTTCGAAATGAGCTTGCCGTCCCTTAAGGCGCTCTTAACACGCGGTGTCGCATCCTCGTAGCCCACGTCAATGATCTCGATTCGGTATCTCTTGCGGGCGACGTCGGGCGCGTCCGGCGCATATTTACCCCACGGGCCGCCGAGCGCCACGATTCGCGCCCCGATGAAATTCTTGATCCCATAGAGTGCCCTCAGCCGCCACAAAAGCTGCTGATCGTCATCGACAACGACATCGTCGACGTGGACGCCGCCATGATCCATGTAGCTGTTTTGCTCGAACGGGCCCTCGTCGGTCTTCAAATACTTGACGCTGAGCGCCTCGTACCAGTAGTAGACGGGGCCGGAGCGATGCCTGGCAAAAATGATGGTGTCCTTGTCTTTATCCCGTGCGAAACATGCCCTGATGGTGTCGCCCGAACCCGTGGCGGGGTAGACGATAACGACGTCATAGTCGTTCTTATGCACCTGCGAGGCTTCCTCGGGCGTTTTGACCTTGACGACGGGCAGCACGTTGATGGGGAAGCCTGCTTCGGCCGACAAAGCGTTTAGCTCCCTGGCGATTCTATCCGCTTCCTCTGCACCGGCCTGTTCGCTCTGAACGCCTCCCCACGACTTCCACGAGGAGGCCTGTCTCTTCTGAGGAATTCGGTACATCAGGACCGGCTGGACGTTCAGCCTTTTACCGGTGACGATCAGCGGGCGGGTCGGATCCCACTCGGCTGTTTTCAAACCGGCGACAGCCGACGTGCCAAAACCGAGAACACCACCCGCGATGCCCGCCGTTGTGAGTCCGACGAATTCTCTGCGATTCATATGGTTGTCAGACATAATGATCTCCTGAAGTCAGTCAACGCGTATTGCAGACGACAAAGAGTATAGCAAGAATCACGCTGGACACCCACAAAAAAACCCATCACGTTGTTCGGCATTCACAGTTCGCAAATCCAACACTGCCGTCCCGGTTCAGTGCGATAGCGCGTACATGATAATATTGATTCCCATTTGAATGGCTTTTTGGTAATTCTGCCTGCCGAAGGTGAAGCCGTGACTGTCGCACCATCCGCAATGAATATCGGTGGAACTGAGAAAAACAGCCAAGCGGTCGCCGACAAAAACACCTCTAGCGCCATGATTCTGACCTTGCATGACGGGCAAGCCGGCTCGTTTCGGTCGCCTTATCATCCAGGGGAAGGTAGGTATTTGTGGTTGGAGGTATTGCATGTGGGGCAGGCCTGAATCGCCGAGGTCGTACACGTTGTGGAAAACCTCGTGTTCGAGGGGGATTCGCTTCACGGCTCCTCGTCCGAAGACGCTCTCCAGCAGCGCGTAGGAACTCTGATAGAAGAAATCGCCGCCCGTATCGACCACGCAGTCGTCCATCAGCAAGAATCCGCCGCGGAGAATGTAGTCTTTAAGATTCTGCTTTTCGGCATCGTCGAGCCTGTAGGGATTTTCGCCGGTCATGAAGAGAAAAGGGTATTTCTTCAATTGGTCCGGTTCATCGAAGGTGACCACCGCGTTGAGCTGGCCTTCCGCCGCCCACTGTGGGTTCCAGTCCTGGACCGCTCGTATCGGTTTGACTTTGCAGCGAATGACGGCGCTCAGTTCCCTCAGCAAGTTCGCGTCTCCGCCCGGCCGCACGTTCCAACGGTCCACTTCCCTTTTCTGGTGGGCATATTTGACTCTGGGCATCAGGAAATCGTATTTATCAAGGTCATCCGGGCCTTCGTTGGGGGTTGCGCCTTTGGCTATTGTCTCAAAGCCGGCTGCAGCGAAAGCTACGCCGAGCATGTTTCTACTTGCAGTTTTGAGGAATTGCCTTCGATCTATCTGTTTGCTTTCAGATTTCACAGCAAAATCACCTCCAACTCATTCGGGCATCAGGAAGCACATCGAGGCCGCCAGACCGTCCAATCTATTCTCCCGGTACCGCCAGGGCTGGAGGCTGGGAACGCCGTCTGCGTTATCTTCCAGTATCGGCGTTTCCGTCTGGACCAAACCCCGGCGACGGTATGAATCGTCCAATTGCCTCGCCGTGAATGTAAGTGCCTCCAGGACCGAGACTCTACCGTCGCCGTCTGTGTCGGTTTGAAGATCGGTCAGGGCGGGGACAAAATACTTGCTGAACTGCGTGCTGTAACGTTGTTCAACCGTGCAAGCACCGATGATAATCCGATTTTTCCCCGTAAGAGTCTTGACGGCCAAGCCCGCACCGGGGCAATCCAATACAATCACCATCGAAGAAGCTTTGATCTCTTTGAGCCAAGTCGCCAATTGTTCGTGCGTAACGTCAGGTCCCGGCAGATTGAAACGCAGCTTCTCGACCACGACGTTTGCCTGGCCCACGTAATAGAATATGAATCGATCCGTCGGACGAATAGTTGCAGCCAATGTGTCAATTTGTCTTCTGATGTTGTCGGCCGTCGAAAGTTTTGAATCCTTGTAGACCGGTGCTGGACGTCCTACCAAAACGCTCAGCTTGTTCGGCTCAATTCCAACTTTATCGAGGAGAAATGTGCGAAGGCCCGTCACGGCTTTATCCTTAGCCTGTTGCTCGTTAGGGTTTTTGTTGATGCCACTAACAATCATCGCGCAGGCGTTCATGCTTTGCGCGGGCTTTGGGCTGTCAGCTCCCGTTGTTACAGCTTCAATCATAATACCCGCTGAAATGACAATTATGATCTTCTTCATAAGAATCATCGTCTCTTTCATACCAAACCGACGGCTCGCCTGAGAAACCAGCTCGCGCTGAGCAGTCCGCACAAGATCAGAAGCAAGGGCCAGGTGGGCCAGATACTTGTCATCCGGCGGGTACTGCCAATCTGCGTCTGGGCCTCGAATGTTTTTGCGACGTTGTCGTCGATCTCGTCCACGTGGCAATACTTGCCGTTCAGTTTCTTTGCCAGTGATTGAAGGAATTCCTCGTCCATCTCGACGTTACTCATTTCGGTTTTGGCCGGAGGCAGATTGACCGCAATGGTTCTTTCGCCCAGAAACGTGCCGTTGAGCTCAGCCTGCGCCGTCGCGACCATGGCCTGGTCTCGTACGTTCTCAATTTCCACGGCATAGCGTCCCCGCTCTATCTGGCTCATGCTCAAGACACGATCCGCGAAGCTCAGCAGCACGTTGGCGCCGGCGACCGGCTCGAACGATTGGTCGCAGACGTACGCCTCGAACTTCACCTTGTCGGCTTGTCCGGTCACCCGCTCCGCAAACAACTCGATCCCGGCCTCGCGATGGGTGATCTTGCCTAACTGAGCCGTCAACCCGGCCATTATCTCATAGAGCAATCCACCTTGGAGGTCTTCGCGGTACAGCAAGAAGAGCTTCGACACATTGATAAGACACACCTTGCCGCGACCGACTCGGTGGACGGCGATAATAGGCGTTTCTTTTATGGTGGCCAATGTGGTGGAGGCCGGTTTGCGATCGATGACTCGGTAGTAGGGGAGTACCGGCTCGCGAAAATCTTTCAGCGCATCGCCGTCAAATAGGGGCAGGCCTATGGGCCTGCCCAGGGCGGCCACGCGGGGCCGCCCGTACGTGGCCTCAAGGGTCGGCTCGATTTGGCCTGGGTCGCTGGCAAAGACCGTTGACTCGTTGGAATCAAGAATCATGGGGATCAAGGTTTTCACTTTCTTGTTGTTCCAGCCGGCGGGACCGTATTCGCCTCTTCCCGGAAGCAGGATAAGCCCGCCGCCTCTATCCACCACGAAACTGTACAGACTGTCGATCTGAGTATTCGTCAGGGCATCCAGGTCGCACGGGCCGAGGATGACAACGTCATACTGATTGAATCCCTGTCGGTCGTCAGGCGGGCAGGCCCATGTGCCTGCCCAGGGCGGCCACGCGGGGCCGCCCCTACCTAATATGGGTGTTCGGATGGCATCCAGGGCTAGGTCCAGATCGATCTTGGCGTCCCGGACCAGCGCTTGCCTGATCTTGCCGACATCGAAACTGGCGACTTGTGAATAGAAGAGAACGCGAAGCCTGTTTTCTTCGACGACCTCGATCATTGTCGTACGAACATTGTTAGCCGGATTCACTTCCGGCTCGGCGATTTTTGCCCGGGCCGAAAGGGTGTGGTTTCCAAGTGTGTCGGCCCCGATGGCGAACTCAACCGTGGCGTATGCCAAACCGTCCCCAATGCCTTCGACTTTGAGATTGCCACCTTTGCGACTTTGCTCAAATACCTCGGTGGGAATCTCTCTCGAATCCACGATATAATCGTCTTTGAGCAGTTCTACGGTTACAGGCTGATCCGTCAGGTTTCTGGTGACGATAACGACCTTCGCCTTGCAAACGCTGTCGATGACCATCCGCGATGGTGCCTCAAGTGATTCGACGGCAACGTCGGGCTTGTGCTCCCTTGATCCGACGCCAACGAAAAGGACTTGAAAATTGCTATTGTGAAGTGACAGATAAGCATCCACATTTCTATTATCGGCTTGTCCATCCGTAAAAACAACCGCTCCGACGACGTTCCGTGTTCTGATGGGTTCATTATCCGAGACGACTTGCTGAGACTCCCGTGCTCGGTTAGAACGACCAGCTTCGTCCACAACGTCATATTGGCTCAGCATTGAGAAGATGCTCTGGAGATTCGATTGCGAGCCCCAGCGGCGCAGGAAATCCGATGAGCCGCTGTGGTAGGTCTGGTGGTCGAACCCGTATATCTTGTAATCGGGGCTTTGAAGGGCAAAAGGATGAAATGTCTTTTCAAACCGATCCAGCGCTTTGTCCAGACGGTTTGCTTGCCCATCCTCAATGACCGACATGCTTTCGCTGGTATCGAATAGCACCAGGACCGAATTCTTCACTGATGTCCGCGTCTCCTCGGACCGGGATGGGTTCCACAAGATGAACAGCATAATGGCGATGGAGAGATATTGCAAGAGAATCAGCGGCAACCTGTACGCTTGTAGTTTTGCCTTTCGCAGCTCGCCGCTATGAAAGGTAAAGAGCGTCAAGCCGGCTGAGATGAGCAAGAACAGCGCTGCAATGAGATGTCCCGGGTAATCAGCGAAAATCATTTTTGCACTGGCTCCGCCTCGAATTTAGCTGCGTCTTCAAAAAACTCATTCTCTTGTCCGTAAAATCTCACGTCGGATGAATCGTCTTCAATCAACTGTTGCTGGCGTTTCTTGGCGTTCAAAGCGATGGACCAGAATTGCCGGGCCATTTGCCTGGCCGCCTCGGCCGGAGCTAAGTTCGGGTTCTTCGTCAGGACAGCGGCGGGGCTCGAGCGTGTCCGTCGGCCCGGACCTATCCGGGCCCACTGCGGTTCCGGCATTAGCTCAAGGAGGCGTTTTGCCGCTTCGAGCCGGGCCAGCATGTCGTCACGTTCCGCTTCCGTGACCGATTCGTCGAAAGCGTCCGCATCGGCGGCAAGCTGCTCCGCCATTTCCTGCGCCTCGTTGGCCATTCGCTGATCGTCACTCCAGGTCAGCTCGCGCTCAATTGCCTTCTGAGCAAGGTCCATCTGGTGTTTGGCGGCTTCCACCGTTTCGATTGCCTCGCTCGATTGCCTCGCGTCCATATCCGCCTGGTAGCGGCTTTCTGTGAGCTTGACCTGGAAACTGTCCATCTTCGCAAGGGCCTCGTCCAGGTGCTTCTGCGCCTGGGTTCGTCCTTCGTTGCTACCGCTCTGAGATGTTTGAGGCAGTTGTTGTAAATCTCGCTTCAATTGTGAGACTTGCTCCTGTAGCGCCTTTTGTTTCGCCTGGAGCATTCTCAATCTGAGATCATCATTGGCTGTGCCGGATGGACTGCCACCATGAGCTTGACTCTCCCCTTGACTTCCGTCGATATCCTTTCCCTTGCCGGGGTCGCGACCACTTGCCGCATTTTTGTCTTCTCCCGGAATTTGGCCTTGTGTTCCGCCTTGACCTTGATTGCTACTTTGTTTTTCTGTAGGGTGCGCAGCTTGTCCCTTAGGGACCTGTTGCACACGCGGACTTTCTGCGGTCTTTTGCTTATTGTCGGTATTTGGACGTCCCGATACACTCTCGCCTTTTTCTGAATCTTGTCCCTTGGAGCGGCTTTGGCTTTCAGCGTTGTCCTGCTTATCATTGGAGCCGGGGCTTGCCGATGCACTTTTGCTTTTGGCTAAACTCTGCCCTTGCGACCCGGTCTGGCTTTCGGCGGAGCTCTGGCTGGCCTGACTATCCTGATCTGATGAGGATAGTTCACCTTGTTGGCCGGGGCTTGCCTGAGCCTGCTGGTTTTCGGCTGCTTTGTCTTGCCCATTCTCTCCGGCCGTGACGTCGGATGATTCCTGGCTCGTGGCTTTTTGAGCGGACTGTTTGTCCCCAGCTTTTTGTTCGAGGAAGCTCTTGAACGTCCTCTTCAAAACCTCCTGCTCTTTTGTCAGTTTATCCAGCTTTTGTTGCATTTGCTTCAATTCATCCTCGACGCGCTCCGCCTCCATCTGCGAGTATTCCGGCGGCTTCTCTTGCATCTTCACACTTTCGGGTTTCTCATCCGGCGGACTTTGACCGCTCTGGGGCGGATTCAACTCCAGGTCCGATTCGAGGATGAATTTACGCAAGATGCGATAGGCGTTCTTCTCCGGCGTCATAGCCGAGGCTGCTTCGTGTCGGGTCAAATATCCACTGGCCTGCTCGTAGCACCGCAGAACAGTATTGAGCACGGCTTTCTGAGGCTCCGTAAATCCGTAGTCGGAATCGTCGCGGATCAGGGTTAGTTGCTCAGCGCAGTACCGAACGTCGTTGTCGATGGACTCCAGGCCGGAACGGTCCTCGTCCGTCAGGTCAGGCTTCTCCGCGATGGCCCACGTCTTCTTCACGATTGCCCGGGTATATTCAAGAATGTTCAGCAATTCCACGGGAGCGGGTAACCCTGATGGTGACGGTCCGCCGCCCGGCTTCGAGCGCCAATTCTGTCGATAGGGCCTGATCTCGATGAAATACACCTCGCTGCTCGATGTCCGATTGGCCAATGCCGAGCCGGTATCAACGTCCGTCGCGCGGGCATAAAATAAGACGCTGTCCCCGACGTGCAGATTGTATTCTTCCAGTTCGATCACGTGGGTGAACGTTTTACTGCGAGCTTCATCTTCAAGTGGAATGGGAAGCCTCGTCGGTTCTTGGCC
>JARRQQ010000066.1:10793-15011 GCA_037381725.1 Sedimentisphaerales bacterium | reverse complement strand
CTTCACCCCAACGTGCCGGATCCTTTAAGACGCCAGGCGCAGAAAGAGTTGGCGGGCTACTACGCCCACATCGCTGCGTTGGATGACTGTCTCGGGGACGTTCTTGATACTCTGAAAGAGTGCGGCATCGAACAGAACACCATCTTCGTCTTCACCGCCGATCACGGTGACATGCTGCGCTCGCAAGGCCAGACGAAAAAGCAAAAGCCGTGGGAAGAATCGGTCCGAATACCATTCTTGCTCCGCTACCCTGCGGTGCACGGAAACACCGGCCGAGTCGTCGATATGCCCATCAACACGCCGGACATCATGCCGACGCTGCTCGGTTTGAGCGGTATCGCCATCCCGAAAACGGTCGAGGGCAAAGACTTCTCCGGGGTCATTGAGGGAACTCAAGCACCTGATAACGACGCGGCACTAATCATGTGCCCTGTGCCGTTCCATCAGTGGGGCTATCGCCATGGCGGCCGGGAATATCGCGGCGTGCGCACGCGACGCTATACCTACGTGCGCGATCTCAAAGGCCCGTGGCTGCTCTACGACAACCAATCGGACCCCTGTCAACTGAAGAACCTGTGCGGCAATCCGCAATACGCGCAAATCCAGCAGGAGCTGGAGAAAAAATTGTCCCGGAAGCTCGAAGAAACGAACGACAAATTCCTCACGGGTCCCGAATACATGGCTCTGTGGCATTACCAATGGGACAAAAACGATGGACCGGTATCGACAAAATAGAACGTTCTGAAGGAGAAATGGTTATGGCAAAACTCAAAGAAATCGCCTTCGCTGTGCTGTTTGCGACCTGTGTTCTGGCGCCGGTGGCTGCGCTCCGTGCAGAAAACCCGATGCATGTCGCCCTCGATACGGACGGGGTGACAATTCGCAAAGACAACGATGTTCTTCTGCATTACGCTTACCGGGACGTGCCGTTCAAGCCGTGCGTGCGGCAATTGTTTACGCCCAGCGGAATCAACGTCCTGCGCGACGCACCGCCCGACCACTTGCATCATCACGCGCTAATGTACGCGATTGCCGTGGATGGCGTGAACTTTTGGGAGGAGCAGAAGGAGCCGGGCCGCGAGGTGCACCGCTCCTTCAGTGACGTAAAAGTCGGCGAGCAAGGCAAGAGTCCTGACGCGGGATTCACCGAGCAGCTCGACTGGATCAATCCCCGCAATAAGGAACTGATGCTGAAAGAGTCCCGAACCATCGAGGCCTGTGAGCTGAACAACGTCAAGGCAACATTCCTGACGTGGCAATCCAGCTTCGCGGTGCCGCCGGGCAAGGAATTCGTCACCCTCTCAGGTTCGCACTATTTCGGTTTGGGGATGCGTTTCCTGGAATCGATGGACACAGGCGGCCGGTTTCGCAATTCGGCAGGCGAGGCCGGCGAGGTTGTGCGAGGCGACGAACGGCTGGCGCGAGCGAAGTGGTGTGCGTTCTCCGGCCTAGCGGACGGCAAGCCCGTCACGATCGTCATGTTTGGCGATCCAGACAACGTACGGAACCCAACATGGTGGTTCACCATGACGAAACCCTTTGCGTATCTCTCGGCGACGTTGAACCTGTACCGAGAGCCATTGAAGATAACCTCGCAAGAACCGTTGGTGCTGCGCTATGCGGTAGCCGTCTGGGACGGAAACGTCGAGGACAGCCGAATCGAACAGGTCTATAACCAGTGGATTACAAACAAATAAATCACAAGACTAATCGTATTGAGGAGAAAGTCATGCCTAATGTGGAAGAATCAACAGGTGGATCAGGCTGCGGCCTAACGCGACGACAGTTTATCCGAACGGCAAGTGCGGCTACGGCGGGACTCACCATATCGAGCGTGTCCGCCCAACGTGCTATAGGTCAAACGCGCAGCGCCAACGAGCGCCTCGGGGTTGGCTTTATCGGTTGCGGCGGTCGAAGCAATGCCCATCTCAAGGCCGTGGATTACTTGAAGAACAAAGGGGCGAACGTGGACATCGTCGCCGCCTGCGATACCTATCGGCCCCGGATGCAGAGAGTCGCGGAAGGCTACAAAGCCAAAGGATACTCGGATCATCGCGAACTGCTCGCCGATCCCAACGTGGACGTCGTCTGCATCGCCACGCCGGACCATCATCACGGCTACCAGGCCATCGACGCACTGCGGGCGGGCAAGGACGTCTATTGCGAAAAACCCGTGACACACTGGACGCAATTCGAGCTGACCAAGCGCCTGGCGGCTGAAGTGAAGAAGAGCAGCCAGGTCGTTCAGCTTGGCACGCAAGGTATGTACGACTCCGCATGGTGGCAGATGAGGAAACTGATCCAGGACGGATTGATCGGCCATCCCGTCCACGCCGAGTGCGGGTACTTCCGCGTCGGCGACTGGGGCGAGCGCGGGATGCCCATTGATGATCCCAACGCCAAGCCAGGTCCCGATTTGAACTGGAAGGCTTTCCTCGGCCACGCGCCGAAGCGGCCTTTCGACGTCAGCCGGTACTTCCGCTGGCGGATGTATGAGGACTACGCAGGCGGACCGTCCACGGACCTGTTTCCGCACAGTTTGACGCCGGTCGTATTCATGCTCGGCGTCGGTATGCCGAGTAGCGTCGCGGCGGTCGGCGGGATGCTGCGATACCAGGAGCGCGAAGTGCCCGACACGTACAACACGCTCATCGACTACCCCGAGAAGATCACCGTGGCCGTGCTCGGAACGCAGGCGAACGACTATCCGGCTACGGGCGCTCGCGGCTCGGGCCAGCGTATCCCCGTGATCCGCGGGTGGGAAGGCACGCTCACCATCGAAAAAGACGAGATCGTTTTTATCCCCGCCCAAGGCTCACAGAAGAAACCACAGCGGTTCGCCATCGAGCACGGCGAGGACTTCGTCGGATACTGGCAAAAATTCCTCGATTGCTGCCGGGCCCGTCAGCGCGACACGCTGAGTCCAATGGAGCTGGCGTACCACGTGCAAACCGCTCTGCAAATGGGCATGCTCGGCTTGCAAGCCGGCAAGATCGCGCGGTTCGATAAGACCAGAGAAACGATCGTTTTATAAAAAGTGCCGTGCACAACGTGTTTGACCCGGCGACAGACGGGGACATGTCGTGTCCATGTTTGTCATGTTGAGCGATCGAAGAAATCGGTGGAATTCTGCGCTCGTCTGAGGTATGATGTGGGCACGTTTGGTCGGCGCCGTTGCCGGGCGACGAAGAAGTTCAACAAGCCGAGATTGCCGGCCGAGTCAAGGAGTTAGTCATGAGAATCAAGTCAAAAGCAATGAGAATTATGGTCTGCTTATTACTGGCGACGCTTGTTTTGGGCGTGAGCAGCTATGCCGCGAGAGAAGTGGTGAAATACGCCGTGCACGATAAAATGCGGCCCCATCCGCCGGTGGTCACGCCCGGCGAGAAATTCGGCCAGCCACCATCGGATGCGATTGTCCTTTTCGACGGCAAAGACACCTCTGAGTGGGTCAGCGAGAGGCCGGGTGGCGGCGCGATACCGTGGAAGGTCGAGAACGGCTACATGGAGGTCGTCAAGAAAGGCGGCAGTATCCGGACAAAGAGGCAGTTCGGCAATTGTCAGTTACACGTCGAGTGGTGTACGCCGGAGGGCATCGATCCGAAGATCACCGATCAGAAACGCAGCAACAGCGGTGTCTTTCTCATGGACAAGTACGAAGTCCAGGTGCTCGATTCCTACACCGACGACAACTACAAGACCAATCACACCTATGCGGATGGCCAGGCGGCGGCGATCTACGGCCAGCATCCGCCCATGGTCAACGTCTGCCGCAAGCCCGGCCAGTGGCAAAGCTACGACATTAGTTTCCTGCGCCCGCTGTTCGACGCGGACGGCAAAGTAACCCGCAAGGGACGAATCACGGTGTTCCACAACGGCGTCGTCGTGCACAACAATCTCGACATCGAAGGCACGACGTTCCACGGCAGAAAAGCGGCCTACAGTCCGCACGAGAAAGGCTCCATCCATTTGCAGGATCACGGAAGTCCCATCCGCTTTCGTAACATCTGGATACGCGAGCTGCCGGAAGAGCCGTATCTCACCAAGTAGACCAGCGACAAAGACGCTGCGACTTGGTCTTTTGTTGAGCAGTCCACCTGGCGGGATTGTCGGCGCGGGTTCAGCCTGTAAATTCCCGGGCTTTCTGATAAACCTCTTCCACGTTGGGAATATTACGCAACAGGATGCCGCTGAACGCCCGGTTGCTCGTGGATAGCG
>JARRQQ010000066.1:0-10758 GCA_037381725.1 Sedimentisphaerales bacterium | reverse complement strand
GCTGACCCGGAGGCCGTGCTGAGATGCAACGTGCCGAGGCCGTATTTTCGCTGGATGACGCCCTGACGGAGCGAGACTTCTTTCACGTCGGAATACTTTATCGACTTCTGCTCGGCGGTCCAGAACCCTTCGGCGTATTCCAGGCGGTCCGCGTAGAAGCGATACTCCGTTTTGTCGACCGTGCGCTTCCCGGCAGAGTAGGCCAAGAGTGGAAGGCCAAAGAAGAACAGAGCACCGAAAAACGCGAATGTGAACCAGGACGGCAAATTCAAGCCTAACGCCTTTACGGCGAACATGCCGAATCCGCCGAAGAATCCTCCGCCCCAAATAGTCATAAAGATTTGTACTGGAAGCATGCCGGCGATGGTCACCCAAGGAACAAACACCGGCCTTATGACGAGCAACGGCGTGGAATCGTCCACTTGCTGCACAGGCTCTGGCTCTTTGACAGCCGTCGACGTACGCCTGTTCTCACAAGACTGAGACGTTCCACACTCGGGACAAAACCTCGCTTCGTCACCGACGAGGCAGCCGCACTTTAGACAATACATAGGAAACCCTTTCAATGTCTCAGAGTCATCTCGTCTATTCGTCCGCGCATTCCTGCAGATGCAGTGCTCGGATCTGCACGTGGGCGGACCTCCCTTGCCAACGTCCACTAATACTTCGGCAGATAGAAGGGTCGAGTTAACGGGTTTCTCAAAATTCGGTGCTTGGCTGAGCCTCGTGGCGAAAAGGTGTACGTCAACGTCAAAAGGAGCGAACCAATCGACAAAGCCGCCATCGCGGGCCTGTATCACGACGACTTTCAAGGCAAAACGGCATTGGAGTGGGGTAACCTGAGAGAACTCAGGACGGCCGACAATCGTGGTTGATTCACTCATATGAAAAGGGTATCATAGAGTCTGACATTTCAAGAAGCAGGGTCACTGTGTTGGGCCATACAGTGATCCGAATGAACATTTGGATAGAAAGGGTGTGGTAAGATGAAGGGCTATCCTGCAATCGAATCGTGGCTGCGCACTCTGCTGGCTACCTGTCTGATAGCCGGCACGGTGAGCGCGAGACAAGGTGATCCCGTAAACCAGGCCAAAGAGATTTTGGCCTCGACCGGTGTGCAAGGTGGAATCGTGGTTCACCTTGGCTGCGAGGATGGGAAGTTGACCGCAGCCCTGCGCGCCGGTGAATCCTACACCGTTCAGGGGCTCGAAACCGATCCGGCTAAGGTAGCTGAGGCCAGAAATACTATTCGTTCCGAAGGCATCTATGGACCCGTCTCGGTTGAAAGATATTCAGGCTCGACATTGCCCTACACCGACAATTTGATCAACCTGATTGTCGTGCAGGATGCCGGTGATGTCACGCGGGACGAGATCATGCGGGTTCTGGCTCCCGGAGGTGTGGCTTACGTTGAGCAAGACGGCAAATGGACAAAGACCATCAAGCCCTGGCCCGACAATATTGACCAGTGGACTCACTTTCTCCACGATGCGAGCAACAACGCGGTCGCCGATGATTCCGCTGTGGGTCCTCCGCGAAGTCTCCAGTGGATCGCGCCGCCTTTGTGGCTTCGGAGTCATGAGACGCCGTCGGGGATCGAATCGCCCGTCTCCGCCGCCGGCCGGATATTCTACTTTTTCGACGAAGGCCTTATCGGCATCACCGACGAACGGCTGCCGGATCGCTGGTCGCTCGTTTGCCGGGATGCTTTCAACGGCAAGCTGCTTTGGAAGCGGCCCCTCGAAGCCTGGGGCTGGCGTGAATGGAGTCCGCAGCGGTGGGAGGGCAAGGACTGGACGACCTTACGCGGCGGGCGGACCGACGTGCCCAACGAAAACCAACGTCGCATCGTTGTTGACGGAGACCGGCTCTATACCACGCTGTCTTACCGGGCGCCCATGTCGATCCTCGATGCGGCCACGGGACGGACCCTCACCACCATAGAAGCGACACGGAACGCATGCGAGATTCTCATCAGTGATGGGATGGTCGTTGTCTATACTCGAAACGAGCCGGAAGGCACGGCGCGGCGCAGGGGCATAAGGGATACAAACGGTGCGGCCTTGGTTGCGGTCGATGGCCGAACGGCGAAAGTGCTCTGGCATGAGCCCATCGGCCAGATACGGCCTCTGGCTTTGGCGATTGACAACGGTCGAATTGTTTATCTAAGTGGCAAAGACCTCTTCGCTCGCGATTTGAAAAGTGGCCGGGAGTTGTGGAAGGTTCAACCGAAACACGCAAAGCCGAAGACGCTGCTTACCGTGGACGATACGGTCGTTATGCAGGGCGGAAAGTTCGTTGCCGCTTACGATGCGACCGATGGCAGGCTCCTCTGGCAAAAGACCGTACCGCCCATCGGCGGAGGCGAAGGAGATGATTTGTTCGTCGTCGATGGATTGGTTTGGCGTGGAATCGAAACCGTAGACGACCAGGGCGAGCCGACTCGCAAAAGTCCGAATGCTTTGGCCATCGGATGGGACCTTCGGTCGGGCGAAGAGAAGAAGCGAGTCTTCGTCAAGAACCTGCGAAGCCCGGAGCATCACCATCGCTGCTACCGCAACAAGGCCACCAGGCGCTATCTGATCGGCTCCTACGAAGGCGCCGAGTTTCTCGACTTCCAGGCGAACAACCATTCCCAGAACAACTGGGTTCGTGGCGCGTGCCGATATGGGATGGTGCCGTGTAACGGGATGCTATATGCTCCATCCGACCAGTGCTTCTGCCAGCCCGGCGCGAAGCTGCTCGGATACGCCGCTCTAACCGCCGGAAAGGACGCTCCGCTCAAGGAGGTGTCCGACGGAAAACGCCTGGAAAGAGGACCCGCCTACGGCAAAATCGAAAATCGCAAATCGAAAATCGAAAATGAGATTGGTTGGCCGACGTTCCGCCACGATCCGTCCCGAAGCGGCGCAACGTCTATGGGCGTCGCCCCTAACGTGTCCGTCGCCTGGAAAACGCAGTTGAAAGGGGCACTGACGCCGCCGGTGGCTTCCGGCGGCAAGGTGTTTGTGGCTGAGTCCGACGCCCACACTCTCTACGCGCTCGATGCATCAAGCGGCGAAATTCTGTGGCACTTCACCGCGGGCGGGCGAATTGATTCGCCACCGACGATCAGGGACGGCATGGTCTTGTTCGGATCGAGCGACGGTCACGCCTATTGTCTCCGCGCATCGGACGGCGAGCTTGCCTGGCGTTTCCTGGCGGCTCCCGCTGATCGGTGTGTTGCGTATTTCGATCAGATCGAATCGGCCTGGCCGGTCCACGGCAGCGTTCTCGTGGACAACGGCACGGTGTACTTCACAGCCGGACGCTCGACCTACCTTGACGGCGGAATCCGCGTTTACGGTCTCGACCCGGCCAGTGGAAAGATACGCCACAAATGTGTCCTGGAAGGACCGAATCCGTTTATGGAAGGTGGACGTGACGTGGCGTTCTTCATCCTCGGGGCCAATTCGGACGTGCTCGTCAGCGAAGGCGGATTCATTTACATGCGCCAGAAGAAGATGACGCCGGACCTGAAAGAAATCGAAGTGCCGGTTCTATCGAGCAAAGGCGCCCAGGACGTGGGCACGCACATCTTCTCCACGTCCGGCCTGCTCGACGGCTCCTGGTACAATCGCACGTTCTGGATGTACTCGAAGCGATGGCCCGGCTTTCAGTTGGCGAACCAGGCCCCGAAGACCGGGCAGCTTCTCGTCGCCGACGACAAAAAGACCTACGCCGTCCGCGCGTTCTATCGCCGGAACGTACACAGCCTGATGTTCTTCCCCGGCAAGGAAGGGTATCTGCTGTTTGCCGATCTCAATACGAACGAGCCGCAAATCGTGGGCGAGCCCGGGTGGCGCAAGCCGCTCGCGTGGCTGCCCCAATCGCACATCCCTCGCGACGGCAATCCGGGCCTGGACGAGGTGAGATGGGGATTCGGGGCGGATAAGGGCATCGGCTACACGCGAGCGGAACCGCCGGTATGGACGCACTGGATCGGCGTGCGAATCCGCGCCATGGTCAAAGCGGGCCAGACGCTGTTCGTGGCCGGGCCGCCGGACGTTCTCGATCCGAAAGACCCGTACGCCGCCTTCGAAGGACGCAAAGGAGCCAAGGTCGTAGCCGTCTCTGCCGAGGATGGAAAGACGCTCTCTGAAATGCAGATCGAATCGCCGCCTGTGTTCGATGGTTTGATCGCGGCGAGGGGCCGGCTGTTCATGTCCTTGCAAGACGGCAGTATGGTGTGCCTGGATAGTGGACGGTCCGGCGTTGCGGCCACCCAGTTACAGGCGAAGAACCCGGCTGCCAGTGACAATTAGTTTCTGCCCGAGTCTGAGACGAAAGTGCGGCCTTCCTGCACGTTGCGGACGGCCTCGAACAGATCCAGGGCAACGGACCGTTTCAACACGAAGCCGGAAGCGCCGGCGGACATGACTTCATCGACGACCGTTGGCTCGTCGTGAACGCTCAAGATGATGAACCTCAGCGCCGGATAACTGTTATTAATTTCGCGGGCAATGCTCACCTCACCGGCAGCCGTCAGTGACAGGTCCACCACGGCCAGGTCGGGCTTGACCTTCTCGATGGCCTCAAACAAAGACTTTTTGTCGGCCACCATCATCACCGTCTCAAACACGGCCTCCAGCAGTCCGCGTATTCCCTCCAGCACGTTCTGGTGCCTATCCGCAAGCACAACGCATCCGGTTTTTTCACTTACCATATCTTCTATCGACTCCGAAGCATCTCAGACAACAAGCCACCGTCGGTCAAGTCTCTTGCCTCACCCTTCGACCACAGTCAAACTCGATAGTCCCCTCCGTCTACAAATCGTCCGGCCGGAATGTATTATGGGCATGCACGCGATGTGACTCTACTCGTAAAATTACGGGTTCTGGGGAGAAAAACTTACAGCGGAGGATCAGATTGAAACGATCCCGTGCTTAATCGCGAAGTGCACTAGTTCGGCGCTGGTCTTGATACCCAACTGCTCCATCATATTGTATTTGTGGAATTCCACGGTTCGGGTGGAAATGTGCAGAATCCTGGCAATCTCCTTGGCCGATCTTCCCTCGGCCAGGAGTTGCATCACCTCTCGCTGCCGCAAGGTCAGCGAGCCGAACGCGCCATCCCTAACGTCCACGTCGTCACGATAGAGCTGCATGACCTCCTGAGTCAGGCTTGAGCTGATGTACGTATTGCCCTTTAGAGCTTCCTGAATGGCCTTAGTCAGCTCGGAGGACGCCGAGTGCTTGAGGACGAAACCTGATGCGCCGGCGTCGAGAGCTCCTTTGGCATACATGGCGTCCTGGTGCATGGTGAGAAACACAAGCTTCACGTTCAGACCGGATTTCTTGATCTGCCTGGCCGCATCGATGCCGTTGAGCAGAGGCATCCCGACGTCGACCACGATCACGTCAGGGCGGAGCGCCTGCGCCTGCTCAAGCAGCGCCCGACCGTCCTCAACCGTCCCGACCACATCGAACTCATCCGCCAGAAGCTCCTTGAGCCCCTCCAGCACGATCTTATGATCGTCCGCCAGCAAAACCGTCGTCTTACCCATCTCTAATCCCCCGACAAGCCGGTGGTGACACGTATGACCGTGCCCCGGCCCGGCTCCGATTGCATAAGGAACCGCCCTTGAATCAAACGCGTTCGCTCCTGCATGCTGACCAGCCCCAACCCGGCTTCGCCGCGTACCTTCGCCGGATCGAATCCGACGCCCGCGTCCTCAATGGTCAGCGTGATCGTATCGTCATTGCCCACGAGCCTGACCTGCGCCTCAGCCACTTTAGCATGTTTGGCGATGTTCCTCAAGCCCTCCTGGACGATTCTGAACAGGCAGACGGAGGTGTCTCTTGGGATTTTGGGCGGGATATCCTTCGGTTCATACTTGACCGCGATGCCCTCTCGCTTTGCGAAATTGATGCACTCGGATTGAATGGCCTGGCTAAGCCCGAGATCGTCGATAATCGACGGATGGAGCTGACGTGATATGTCGTGCACGTCGGAGGAGAGTCTCACCATCTGATGTTTCATTTGACCTAGTTTCTCGCGGATCTCGCTGGGCGAGGATTCGAGCTGTCGCTCGAGCTTTCCCGCCTCGATGGCCAGGACGGCCAATCGCTGAGTCAGGTCGTCATGCAACTCGCGGGCGAGGCGCCGGCGCTCTTGTTCCTGGACCGAAAGCAGCCTGCCCGCGAGCAAGCGCAATGCTTCGCGGCTTTCCGACAAATTCACCTCGGCCTGCCGGCGCTGGGTGATGGTCTCTCGCAGCTTCTCGACGCTCCGCTGCAACTGGGCCGTACGCTCGCTCACCTCGATCTCCAGGTTCTCTTTGGCAGCTTTGAGAGCCTCTTCACTATGTTTCAGGTCTCTGAGCAGCAGATCGAAGGGCCTGGTCAAGCCGGTTTGAATGATGGCTCTGTACATGAGATAGAACGAAATGATCTTAAGATAGTGGCCGATCAAATTGAGCGGGCCTTCAACGTCGGTATAGAGTGTGAAGACCAATTCCGAGGTCATCGTGACCGCGATGGATCCGACGAGCAACCACAGGACGTGCGGCTCGAACTCATCTCGCCGTCTCAGCAACATGGCAATTGACAAAACCAGCAGAAGACAGATGATGTATTCGCTGACCTTCTTGAAAGGCGTCAGTCCTGTGGCTTCGACAAAACACGCCGGGAAGATCTTCCAATGGAAAATGGAGACCAATAGAAAAGCCGTCACTACGCCGTACGCAGCTAATATGACGTGAACTCTGACCTTTCGGCCGATCATGAAAGCGGCGATGAGCAGCGAAACGCTCTCGACGTATCGGCCTGAAATCCAAAGCTGCGCAGCCAGATTCGGCTCGTACCCGTGGAAGACACCCATGCCCTTGTAGGCGAGCGTGTGGAGCAAGTCCAGACCCGCGACGAAGAGGTAGGCGATCCCGACAAATAGCAGATAACTGTTCTGCGCGAATCGCCGGCTGTTCCAGGCCACCACGAAGATGCCGCAGGCCACGACGACGCTGAATACCTCGGCGATGCTGTGGAAGACAAGATAACTGGCCTCGCTGGCCACCCATAGCCCAACCAGAACGGCCACGCAAAACAGAATCGACCAGTAGTGTTTTTTCAGTCGGTGCACCATCGCGTTACTCGGCGTTCGTTCGGGAAGACATTGTACAAAGAAGCGTACCCGACCTCAATCGGCGTTTATCCGTCCCGAAATACAAACGGGGCCTTCACCACGTCGTAAAGGCCCCGCACGGAGAGTCCTGAGTGCCTAAGGTTGAAAGTGACTAAAGTGCCTCAAGTTGGAAGCAACGTGGACATTGACTCACCTTAGGCACTTTAGTTCACTCTAACTCACTTTAGTCACTGCTCGGTGGATACAGCCGAATGTCATCAACGTATATCGTGCCTGTGCCGCCCGGCCCTGCCGTGCCGGCTTTGGCGCCCAGACCGATCGCGATGCTATCCACGTTGGCCAGGTTGATTCCTTGGTCGACAAACGCCTGTAGCGGAATTACCCATTCGGTCCACGTATCTATTGTGGCCGCACTCGGATCATCGTGCGCGACGACCGCGGGCGCGCCGGCACTGTTTGCGATTGCAACATAGAGCGGCTCAGCCGCGTTGCTGGCGATCCCGATGTCCTGATTCGCCCACTGCCCGCTGACGTTGCCGGTGGTCGTGACGTTCGAGAAGACCGCCTGACAGGTCGCCGCGGCGTCGTGGCTCGTCAAAGCCAAACCTGTGTAGACCGTCGAGCTCATCGGAATCATCTCGGGTGTCGCACTCGCTATCGGCTCCCAGGTGGTGCCGTCGGCCGAATGGGACATGGAAAAGTTGCCCGCCACGTCGCGCTCCAGTCTGAGCCAGTGCGGCGCGGTAATTCCAGTTTGATTCGTATTGAAACTGGCGCCGCCCGCCGTGTAGCGACCCTGGAAGGCCACTCCATTGCTCGGCGTTATACATGCAAAGGCGTGGGGCGAGCCTTCATCGAGCGTCTCACGGATCATCACGCCGGCCTTGGCCCAGTCGTTCGTATTCTGGACGCTGTTAACCCGGGCCACGATGGAACCAGCGCCGGTGAGCATCTTATAAGCGAAGTGGAACTCGTCGTGATAATCGCCCGCGGTGCCGAGGTCCCAGATGTACGCTCCGGAAGCCGTCATCGTGTAAGTCCCGGCCGGAGCCTCCGTGAAGCTGCCCACCGAACCCGGATAGCCTCTAAACCACAGCGACAGGTCAGTCAAGCCATGCCTGGTCCAATCGCGCGGCGCGGTCAACGATAGTACCGCTTCCGAATTCGCCACACCGGCCGTGTTGTCGTACAGAAGCGGCATGGACTGGTTGCCGGTGTGAATAATCGTCTGCTCGGCGTACGGCGGAAGCAGATAGCCCACCTGCGCACCGTTGTCGGCGATACCAAAACCGTCGATCCAGTGCTGCCAGATAGCACCCCCAGCCGCGTCGTCGTCCGTATAGCCCTCGAAGTCATCCACAAGAATGAAGTCCGTCACCGAGAAGGTCCAGATTCTGCCAGTGCTGATCGTCCCGTCGGTATTCACCTCGTCAACGCGCCAGTAATACGGACCTCCGCCCCACGCGACGCCTTCAGACGGCGTGTAGGTGGCCGCGGTCTGCCGGCCTCGGTAGATACCCGTCGCGTCACTCGCGTCGGCGTCCGTGACGGCATCCTTGCTCATACCGAAATACACGTCATGCTGGGAGGCATTATCTCCCGCCGACCAGCTTAGGGGCGTCGCCGTGTCGATATCGGGCGTCGATCCGTTGGTCGGACTCGGACCCCAGGCCAGCAGTGGGTCGCCTCGCATCACATCCGCAATCTCTTCGGCGGACAAGACACGGTTGTAGATGCGTACGTCATCGACCTGGCCGTTCCAGAATTCAGCAGCGTCATTCACCTGACGCCCGATATGGGCACGGCCCAGAGTCGTATTCCAGCTTTTCGCTTCCGAAGCCACCTGAGCGCCGTCGGCGTAGAGGATGGCCCTCGTTCCATCATAGGTCAGGCTGATGTGGTGCCAAACACTCACTTCCCAGAAACCGCTGAGAAGAACGTCATCGCCGTAGCCGCCACCGTAAAGGTCCGTGCCGTTCATGCCGATGAACGTAGCCAAGTCCGTGCCCGCCGAACCGTAGGCGGCGATCCAGCGCCATCCGCTGGCAACGGAGTTCGTCCTGCCCCACCCGGTCATGGTACGTGGCGATGCACCTGCGGGTAGGTCCGAGGTGCTGGTGAAATTGACGTAGTCACCGCTTCCATCAAGATCCAGGGCACCGCCGTCATAGCCGACCACCCATTGCGGATCGCCTATGAGCGTACCGTGATGTCCGTGGCCTGACCAGTCCAGCACAATCGTACCCTGGCCCTCGTCCAGCTTCCACCAGCACAAGAGATTCGGATCCTTAATGGCTATGTCAGGTCGAGTCTTGAAGCTCCAGACGTTGCCTTTGTACGTGGCTGAGCCGTCGAATTCGTCAACCCGCCAATAGTAGATCGTATCCAGCTCCAGAGCGCCGGGGACATACGTCGTAATCGCCACGGGCAAGCCCTGAGTCGCGTTGTTGACATCCTCAAAGCTGTCACCGAAATACACCGTGTGCAGTTTCGCGCCATGTCCTGGTGTCCAGCTTAAAGTCGGATTCGCATCGATGTACCTGGTCCCATCGGCCGGGCTTGGATCGTAGGCTTTCCTGGGTGGAATTGAGAAGCTCCAGACCGGACCTTTCCACGGGCTATCGGGATTGGCGTCGTTGACCTCGTCAACGCGCCAGTAGTAGGTTGTGCCCGGCATGAGGCCGTCCGGGTAAAGATATCCCGGAAAGCCGGCAACGAGAAAAGCCGTTGTCTGATTGCCTATGAACGTATCGCCCGTGCCGTCGTTCACGTCGTCGAAGCTCTCACCCAAATAGACGTTGTGCGAGACGGCAAGATCCCCGGCGTTCCACGACAGGGTGACCCAGGTGTCCGTATAGACAGCGCCGTCTTTGGGATCTGGATGCCGGGCGTACGGATTGGCGCTGGCAACGAATTTGACATACCAGTTGTTGATCCACTCACTGATTACCTCGCCGCGAGGGTCATTGTCTTGGCTGGCAGTCTGGAAGAAAACGCCGATGCGACCGTCAGTTACTGAGTTGTGAAGGATACAGGGTTCCGCTCTGTTCTTGTCGGCGGCCAGAGCAAGAATCAGTTCCGCAGACCAATCGTTTGTAAGGGCATCGAGATGGATGGCGCGGTCCGTGGAGAAATCGGTTAAGGATGGAGTATACTGATGACCTTCGTCTGTCACCGTAACGGGCGTATCATCGTCCCACATATCCATGCTGGGAATGTCCATGATATTCGGCAGTGCCGCCGTGCCATTAGTACCGGCACCGTTGACGACGTAGAAGATCCAGTCGCCTGTATTGATAATACAATTGCCATCATCCAGGAACAACTCGATGATTGAGCCATCAGGCTGTGTATTACCCGGCGGATAGATTGTGTCCGGGCACTGTCCACATAGAATCAGAAGGTCTGAGGAACCGTCACCCGTGTGGGCGACCACCCACTCTGCAAGAGCGTCCTGTTCACTGGATGTGAATCGCTGAACGTCAACAGCGGTTACGTTGTCGACAATTTCCTGCATTTCGCGGTCGGCTGCAGCTTGTGACCACCAGTTCGCCTGCGTCGAAATCGCTATGTCGGAAGCCATAGCCATTAAGGATCCGAATCTCTTGTGCTGGTGGAAGCTGGACGAGGGCCAGG
>JARRQQ010000065.1:0-10794 GCA_037381725.1 Sedimentisphaerales bacterium | reverse complement strand
CTTGGTGTAGGCTGGCCCACTCGATCACCATGCCCAGGGCACGTGCAGGGAGCTTTCCTTCGAGCACACTCAACGAACGAATATCCACGGATACCTTGTACTCCCCATATCTCGCGTGGAAGTGTGGTGGATTATGCTCATCAAAGAACATTGCGATGATAATCCCATAGAATCGACATATCTCTGGCATGTAGAATTCCTGTTATTTTGCACATCCACCTAGCTAACAAGACTTCTGTTCGCTTGAAACACAGAGATTGTAGCATGACGTGGTACGCAAATCAATTGGAAAATGGCGTCTCAAACGTCTGTCTCAAGCGCTGGCGGATAGCATGAGTCGCGTTCTGTGTTCGTTGAGATGCCACTCGGCCTTTTGTTGGCCGGTGGTCTTATGGCGTTTGGCGCGCTGATATTCGAGCGAGCCGAGGATTATTAGGAACCGTGGCAGCTTTTGATGATGAAGCCGCCGGATTTTTCTTCGCGTTCGAGCTCGAGTATCCCGCGCGCTCCGGCTTCCTCCAGCATCTGACCGAACGACCGGAAGCCGTAGTAGGATTCGCTGAAGCCAGGCTTGCGGCGTTTGAGGGTCTGCTTAATCATGGAACCCCAGATCTTCTCGCCCTCCCCGCGTTCCTCGACTAAAGCCTCGTAGGTCTCGACGATCAGGTCCCATGCCTCCTGTTTTCTGTCTTCAGCCGGATTGGTGGCTTTGGCCGGCGGACCTTGGGCCGGCTTGCGCGCCGTCTCCTTGCTGGCGGCTTTCCTGCGGGCCGGTTGTGGGCGAACAAGATCATCGTAATAGATGAACTCATCGCAGTTTGCCACAAGCAAGTCCGAGGCCGAATTCTTTACGCCGACGCCGATGACGATTTTGTTGTTCTCGCGCAGCTTGCTCACGAGCGGGGAGAAATCGGAATCACCGCTGATGATGACGAACGTGTCCACGTGCCCTTTCGTGTAGCAAAGGTCGAGCGCGTCCACGACCATGCGAATGTCAGCGGAGTTCTTGCCCGACTGGCGCACGTGCGGGATCTCGATCAGCTCGAAGGACGCTTCGTGCATCGCGGCTTTGAATTTCTCGTAGCGGGCCCAGTCGCAGTACGCCTTCTTGACCACGATGTTCCCTTTGAGCAGGAGCCGCTCGATCACCTTGTCAATGTCGAATTGGGCGTACTTCGCGTCGCGAACACCCAGCGCGATGTTCTCGAAATCACAAAAAAGGGCCATATTTCTCGTTTCGGCCTGATTGGTCATAACATGGGTTTCCCGTAAATGATTTTGTGCTCAAGGTTCTTGAAACTTTAGGTCTCCTTCGATTACAGCGAAGATCATAGTACAAGGTGGAATGCAAAGCAACAAAAAGAAATTGACAGTTACTTAGCGTACTCTTTTTGCTATGAGTTCCTGAATTTTTGAGACGAGATCATTTGGAATATTCTATTTCCCGGGATGTGGCAGATCTCGCGTCCAGGGGATGATTTTCTCAAGCAAAGAAGTGCGGCTGGGTGTCCCGCTGTCCAAACACACTAAGATTGCCGTGCCGCGGATGGCGGAATTCGTGCTTTGCAAAAGGTCCTGCAACTCTTGCGGCGTGACTTGCTGGCGAAGTAAAGCCCGAGTGGCTTCTTCAAACAGTCGAGGGGCGAATTTGCCCGCCGTCACTTCGTCCATGGCCACATACTCGCGCAAGAATTTCCTGCTGGCTTCACAAGGCAGATCGCCCAGCACGCAAATGATTTCCCGTTTCAGCCGGTAATCGCCCCAAGCAAAATTGTAGTTGGCCGGCGGTTTGACCATTTTCTTCAATTCTGGATCAACCGCCAGAAGCGTCTGCACCAGAAAAGGCACGGACTCGGTCGCTCTCAACGTGCCCAGCGCGCGAGCCGCCATGGCGCCATCAAGACCCTGGTACGCCCATTCGGGATGGAGGCTGCGATGGGCAACCAGCTTTTCGAGCAATGTGACAGCACGCGGAGATCGCTCTGCTAATTGCCCGATCTTCTGGGCGGCCCATGCGAGTTCCAGAATCCGATGCGCCCAGCGTTGTTGATACGCCGCATCCGATTCGAGAGCTTTGCGCCTGGGAAAATCGGCTGTGATGAGTCTTTCAAGCTCGTCCAGCGACCTGCTCTGGACGCGCTGGGCCAAGGACCGCAGATAAGCGGCGGGCGAAAGCGAGCTGCCGCCGGTCTGAGAGGCTCCTGCCGCAGGCTCCGACGGCCACGGCGCGCGTAGATTGTCCGGCAACGGTACACGCCGCGTCTTGCGCCCCAGCTCGTGTGCGGCGACGCGGGGGTCGTCAACCATAATCATGTTGCCCGGCTTGGCCAGGCCGTCCCTGACTTTCTCAGGACTCATGTCCATTCGGCCTTCCTGCCAGCCCCATGCTTTGTAAGCCAGCAGATGAACCTTCTGATTTTTACGGAGTGCGGCCGCGTTCGATTTGTTGATAGCTACGATGTGGTCCCAGACATCAGCAGCATCCAGCATTTTGGCGATGTCGTCCTCCAATCCAGGCTCTTTCACGTCAAGATGAAGTAGCATGGTGCGTTGCCTGGCGAGCTCAAGCACGGCGGCAAGCGTCGGGATGCGCGTATCCGGCCCGGCCCTGTAACCCGGCCGGAACTTGAGTCGCAGCAGCTCAGCATAAGTGTATTGATTAAGGCGCCCGAGCGCATCGGTCATTCGATCCAGTCCGTCGTCGTGAAGCATAACCAGCACGCCGTCGGCGGTTCGGCGAATATCTATCTCGCAGCCATCGGCGCCATAGTCCATCGCGGCGGTATAAGCTTCCAGCGTGTTTTCGGGCGCGAAGGCCCAGGCGCCGCGATGGACAATCACGACGGGCCCGGCGCGCCGCTCAGAGACCTTCTTGTGGCGAGCCTCTCGATCTTCAGCCGACTCAGATGGTATAGAGGTGATATAGCTTTTGAGTGGTTTTGTGACGACATGGACCGGCTTCCGTCGGATAGCGTTCGCTATCGCACTCTCGTCCTTGAATCCAATAACTGAAAACAAGCCCATGAAGAGAAGAACACAGGTCTGATAGGCCATGACATGAGTTTCCAGTCAATAGTCTTGTGCTTAAGATCCCTGAAAATCAAAGACTTTTTCAATTACCACAAAAATCATAGCACCAAAGAAGATGCGAAACAACAGGAAAAAATCATGTCTTTCCTCAACTCGCCTCGGGCCAGGCTCTATCTTATTGCTTGATGTTTGAGGGCAGTTGCGGTATTTTTGTGTGGGACCATTGTGTTTGAGAATCCAGCCTATCGACACAGAAATAGGAGTGAAGAGAAATGGGAAAATCGACCGAACAATTGTACGCCGAGCGGGTGAAGCGCTATGTCACGGCGATGCGGAATGAGAAGCCGGACATGATCCCGATCCGGCCATTTGTGGCGGAATTCACGGCCAAGTACGCCGGGTATACGTGTCAGGACGTGGCGCACGACTATAGTAAGGCTTTCGAGGCGGCGGTTAAGTGCGCGAAGGACTTCGACTGGGACGCCGTCGTCGCCAACATGGTCTACGTCTGGACGGGCCTGACCCAGGCGGCGGGCTTGCGCTACTATGGCATCCCCGGCATTGGCATCCCGCACACGGTCGGTTTCAACTACATCGAGCCGCCTGAGGAGAAGGCTTTCATGAAGGCGGACGAATACGACGTCCTGATCGACGATCCCACGGGCTTTCTCTACAACGTCTGGCTGCCGCGTGTTTCCACCGAGGTCAGCAAGGTGGGTGAGGCGTCCACGTATCACAACAACCTCGCGCTGGTCAAGAGCGCGATGGCCATGATGCAATACTTCTACGCTTTCGGCCCGCAGATCGCCCGGCTGCAAACCGAGTGCGGCACCGGCTCGGCTATCGCCGGGATCTTCAAGGCCCCGTTCGACATCATCGCCGACAAGATGCGAGGCTACCTCGGTCTGGTCAGCGACATGGAGACGCAACCCGACAAGGTGCTCGAGGCATGCGAGGCGCTCATACCACATCTGGTGCACGTGGGTTTGACGACGGCTGATCCGACCAATCACGTGCCCATCGGCTATTGGATGCACCGCGGGTGTGTGCCGTTCTTTACCCCGACGCAATTCGCGTCCCACTACTGGCCCACGCTCAAGCCGTGCATCGAGGAGTTTTGGAAGAATGGACATCAAACGCTCTTCTACGCCGAGGGCCGGTGGAAGCACCACTTCGATACATTCCGCGAGCTGCCGGATCGAAGCATCGTTTATCATTGCGATCAGGACGACGTCTTCGAGGTCCACCGCAAGCTGCATGACAAGTTCGCCATCAGCGGCGGCATCCCGAACCGGATACTAAGCTGGGGCACGCCGGAAGAGACGCGGGAATTTTGTCTGCGGGTTATCAAGGAAGTGGCCAAGGACGGCGGGTATATTATGGACGCCGGGGCGATCATGCAGAACGACACCAGTATCGAGAATATGAAGACGATGACGGAGGTCTGCCGTGAGCACGGCGTCTACTCATCCGGCAGCTACGAGCCACCGATCGACACGCCGCCGTGCGATCTGCCTTCGTCCGTGGAGTCGCGCAAGAAGGTCAAGGGCCTGGCGGGCCGGCCGACACCGCGGATCAAGCCGGGCGTGTGTTTCCCGTGGGAGGAGCGTGTCAAGGACCTGCCCGAGATCACGGGCGATCCCGCGATGGTCCAGAGGGTCTGGCAAGACATCGACGGGCTCGGAAATGCATATATCTGGCAGCTCTTGCTGTCCTTCTGAACCATTACGGAGAACGCAAATGAATCGCAGGACTTTTCTCAAGCATGTGGCAGCGATGGGCACAGCCGGCTTGGCGTTGCCTTACATCGTCCGTTCGTCGGCGCTGGGTAAGGCGGGAGCCGTCCCGGCCAGCGAACGGATCACCATAGGATTCATCGGCACGGGCGGCCACGGCATTGGAATGAACCTCAAGATGTTCCTTCCGCAGCCGGACGCTCAGGCCGTTGCGGTCTGTGACGTGGACCCGGTTCACCTCCAGCAAGGACGCGACGTGGTCAACAAGAAATACGGCAATATGGACTGCGCTACCTACAAGGACTTCCGCGAGGTCCTGGCGCGCAGCGATATCGACGCGGTGATGATTTCCACGCCGGACCATTGGCACGTTCCGATCTCGATTGCCGCCGCCAAGGCGGGCAAGGACGTCGAGTGTGAGAAGCCGACCCTGACTATTGGCGAAGGCCGGGAGCTTGTCGAAACGATGAAGCGCTACGGCCGGGTCTTTCAATGGTCCACCGAAGACCGGTCCGTGGACGTGTACCATCGTATGTGCGAACTGGTTCGCAATGGGAGAATCGGCAAGGTGCATACGATTCGCGTCGAGCTGCCCAGCGGGCCGGATACGCCCGGCAATCCCGAACCCATGCCGGTGCCGGAAGGCTTCGACTACGACATGTGGTTAGGGCCGGCGCCCTGGGCACCGTACACCAAGGACCGGATTCACTGGAACTTCCGGTGGATTTTGGACTACTCCGGCGGCATGTTGACCGATTGGGGCGCCCACCTGCTCGACGGGGCGCAGTGGGGCAACAACACGGAGCATACCGGACCGGTGGAGGTCGAAGGCAAAGGCAAATTCTACAAGGACGGCCTTTACAACACGGCCACGGAATTCCATATCGAGTACAAATACGCCGACGGGGTATGTTTGATCGTGACATCGGGCACGCCGAGCCTGCGCTTCGAAGGTTCCGAAGGATGGATCGGCAATCGCGGCTGGCGAGGCAAACTCCAGGCCGAGCCTGAATCCATTCTGAATTCGGTGATCGGGCCGAATGAAATCCATCTCTATACCTGCCGGGGCGGCGAACAGCGCAATTTCCTCGATTGCGTCAAGTCGCGAAAAGACTGCTACTTCCCGCCCGAGATCGGCCAGCGATGTTTCACCATTGCCCACATCGGCAATATCTCTATGCTGCTCGGACGCAAACTGCGCTGGGACCCGGCGAACGAATGGTTCATCGGGGACGAGCCGGCGAATCGGATGCTGTCCCGGGCGATGCGGAGCCCGTGGAGACTCTGATATTTACTATTTTCTATTTACTATTGACTATTGAAAAAGGACGCACCATGAAGGCTCGAAATGAGATGAATAGCATTCTTACGGTTTCTGCTGGAATTGTGTGCTTGTTGTGGACCACGGTGAGTGCAGCGGAGAAGGTTAGTCTGACGGGAAGTGATTTGTCGGGTTGGCGTGCGCCGACGGGGCAATGGCAGGTCGTGGGGGAGGCGTTCATGGATCCGGCGGACCAGAAGTTGCTGAGCACGAAGCCGGGGACGGGAGTCGTTGTGAACGGGCCAGCGGGCAAGACGTCCCACCTGATCAGCAAGGAGGAGTTCGGAGACGTCAAGGCGCACGTCGAATTCATGGTCTCGAAGGACTCGAACTCCGGCGTATACTTCATGGGCCGCTATGAGGTGCAGGTCTATGACAGTTGGAGGAAGGAATCCGAGTATCCCGGCATCGAGTGCGGGGGCATTTACCGGCGGTGGGATGAGAACAGAAATCCGAAGGGCTTCGAGGGACATTCGCCGCGGATCAATGCGTCCCGGCCGCCGGGACAGTGGCAGACGTTCGACGTGATCTTCCGCGCGCCCCGGTTCGACGCGGCTGGGCGGAAGGTGGCAAACGCCCGGTTCGAGAAGGTAGTCCATAATGGTGTCGTGGTTCATGCGGATGTCGAGGTGACCGGGCCGACCCGGGCCAGTGCGTACAACGACGAGAAACCGACAGGGCCTTTCATGCTGCAAGGCGACCACGGGCCGGTGGCATATCGCAATATCCGGATCGAGCAGGCGGGGCCGAATCCCTTCTTCGCCCTGGATAACGCGGCGATGGACGACAAGCATAAGACCGCCAAAGAACAGGTCGCGATGCTTAAGGAATTGGGATACGACGGAATCGGATCGCGCGGCGGCGAAGAACTGGCTGAGATGGCGAAAGAGCTGGACAAGAACGGCCTGAGACTGTTCACCGTTTATCTCGGTGTTAACATCGATCCCGACCAACGAGCGTACGGCGACGAGTTGATCAACGCGATCGATGTAATGAAGGGCAGCAACGGAATGCTCTGGCTCTTCGTGAGAAGTAACAAACTCAAACCTTCCGATCCGGCGGGCGACGAGCACGCCGTGCAGATCATCCGCGAGATCGCCGATAGGGCCGCAAAGGCCAATCTGCGAGTGGCGCTGTACCCCCACTACGGCTTCTGGTGTCAGCGCGTTGAAGATGCCCTCCGCGTGGCCAAGAAAGTGGATCGCAAGAATGTGGGCGTGACCTTCAATCTGTGCCACTGGCTCAGAGTCGATGACGAGAAGAACATGAAGTCGCTCATCGAAAAGGCGATGTCCTACCTCTTTGTTGTGACCATCAACGGTGCCGACAGCGGCGGCAAGGACTGGAAGCAGCTCATTCAGACGCTCGACCGGGGCACGTTCGACGTGCGCGGGTTCCTCAAGACGCTCTACGGTTGCGGCTACACCGGCCCAATCGGCTTCCAGGGCTACGGCATCGGCGGCGACGCCCACGAGAACCTCGAACGAACCATCAACGCCTGGCGCCAGTTGAACGGTCCGAGTATGTAGGCCGATTTTGCCTTGAAAAACCGCTTATCCTCACCCGGCAATTAGCCGATACTATTTTGGTCGAGTCCGCGCAGTGGGTTCCGCCCGGATTCTTCGGGAGACGAGGTATGGCCAATGACAAGCTGTTTCAAAGGATCGGGGAGCTGACGGTCCAGTTTGCGACGCTGGAACACCGGTTGCAGCAGCTTCTTGAGCTGTTCATGGCGGAGGACAACTTCCTTATCGGCCCGCTGTTCATCCACAATCTGAGCCTGGTCGCCCTGCTCAGAAAAATCAGAATCGTCGCCCAATACAAGCTCCGAGAGGACAACCCGCTGTCGAGCGAGCTGCTCCGCGTCTTGAAGGCCATCGACTCCATTCGGGAAGAAAGGAATCTGCTCATACACGGGGACTGGCAGATCAAAGACACGAAATCCTTCCCTGTCAAGGTCCGGGACTTCAGGATGCGATACGAGGAAGGCGATTGGCAGGAATATAAAGAGACGTCGCTGACCGAGAAGAAGGTCACCCGGCTGCTCCGGCGATTGAAAGGACTCGCTAACGACATGGACTACCTGATCCGAGAGCTCGCCAGCTTGCCAAAGGCTCCTCACACCACGACCAACACATAATAACCGTTCACCTCACCTTACTTCAGAAAGAATCCGTCGCCCGCCTTTGGTCGCAAGAGCGTCAGACGAAAAGGTCCTCCAGCATCTCCGGCGTCAAATCTCGATTTCAAATCCTCGCCAGCCAAATAAAGGGGTGCATTTTCCGATGTCTTTGATAGTATAGTGTGATAAACGTGAACTCATAGGTGACTCATGGAAACGCTCAAGCTATTGCGTGATTATTTTCCGATGGCGGTTTATACCGGCAAGTGCTTGGTTTTCATCAGCGAGGACTGGCGCGTGGAGCTGACTGAACACAAAGACAGCGATTTCAGCAAGGCCGAGCGAACGCCGTCCGTTATTCGTCTGCGAATCTTCAAGCGGACGCTGGATGGTGATCTGGTGCCGGGCCACTATGAGGATTTCCAGCTTGCCTCGCTGGGAGAGCTTGCCGAGCAGATTGAAAAATACGTTCAACTGGCCATCGGCGCGAACATACGCGAAAACGTTGAATGATTGACATGACGGGGCTGTCAGTTCGAGAAAACGATGGAGGTGTTGTCTTTACGGCCAAAATTGTGCCGGGCAGCAGCGGATTGACCCGCATCTGCGGTCTGCTGGACGGGATGCTAAAAGTCAAGGTCTCTGCCCCGCCGGAGAAGGGAAAGGCTAATCAGGGCCTTCTCAAATGCCTCGCGAAAGCGCTCGGGGTAAAGAAAAACGCTCTGAGCATCCTCTCCGGCACAACCAGCCCCGTTAAGCAAGTTCAGGTTTTGGGAATCTCCGTCGGCACGCTCATGAAGAAGCTGAATTTGACAGAATACGACGTTCGCAAATGACTGATGATAAAAGACGGAAGGCAGGAGGCGGAGGACCCACGACAGAAAGCCATGCCGATGGACGAAAGGACGATAGACGATGGGCGACGCGTGCGTCGTCCGACATTCCTCATTCCTCGCGGTCAGACCTGCGGCACTGCGCTTTAGACATCGAGGAGACGTCACTGAAATACATGTTGCGGCTGGCGACGCCGATGGTCGTCACGACCGTGTCCTTCACCATTATGCAATTCGTGGACCGGTTCATGGTTTCCCGTCTCGGGACGGACGCGCTGGCGGCGATTCTGCCGGCGGGATTCGCCAGTTTCGTGCCGGGCGGCTTCGTGATCGGCGCGATGACGAGCCTGAACACGTTTGTCAGTCAGAGCCTCGGCCGGGGCGACCGCCGGGCCTGCGCGAACTACTACTGGCAGGCGGCCTACATGGGATTCATGTATTTTGCTGTCGTCGTAGCCGTCATGTGGCCGGCGGCGCCGTGGATCTTCAAAATGATGGGCCAGCCCCCCGCCATTATCGGGATGGAAGTCATCTATCTGCGAATCATCCTCTATTCCCAGATCGTCGCGGTGATCAACTGGTCGAGCGGTCAGTTCTACATGGGGATTCACCGGCCGATCATCACGATGTGCGCGTCGCTGTGCGGACAAGTGGTCAACGTCATCGTCAACTACATCCTGATCTTCGGCAAGTTCGGTTTTCCCAGGATGGAGATTGCGGGCGCCGGGTGGGGAACGTTTACGGGCATTACCGTCGCGGCCGGGATCAACATGGTCATCTTCCTGAGCCGTCGCGTTAATGACAGGTTTCAGTCCAGGCGTGCGTTCGGCGTACACTTTGGCAGGATGGCGGACTTGCTGAAAGTGGGGTTGCCCGCCGGATTCGGGCTGATGGTGAACGTCGCATTTTGGGGTGTCATCCTGGTTGCGCTGGTCGGCCGATTCGGGACCGACGCGCTGGCGGCCACGAGCGCCGTCCTGGCCTTTACGAGCCTTTCGGTCATGCCGGTCGTCGGGATCGGGACGGCGTTGACCGCGGCGGTCGGCAAAGCCATCGGCCGGGGCAGAAAGAATCTGGCGATGCGACAGACCAGCGTATGTCTGAGAGTCTCGCTGGTCTACATGGGCCTCGTGGGGATAGGTTTCTTCCTATTCAGACACAGGCTCATGACGTTCTGGACCACCGATCCTGAACGGGACAGAGGTGTTATGGAAACGGGGGCGAATATCCTGATTTGCGCCGCCGTGTACCAGATTTTTCATGCCGCCCGAACGATCTACAGCGGCGCCCTGCGCGGGGCCGGCGATACGGTCTGGCTAGCCATCGTATCGGGGGCGGGGGCCGTGATCATTTTGTGGCTGGGCGGCGCGTTGATGGCGATGGTCTTCCCGGGCCTCGGCGCGCTGGGGCCGTGGATGGCGGCGGCGATGAGCATCATCTTGGTCGGTCTGGCTAACGGTTGGCGGTTCAAGAGCAGGCGGTGGATGGACATCGATCTGTTCAAACGCGGCGAACCCTCCGTCCCCATCCGCGACGGAGTGCCGGTGGAATAGTACGGCCAGGGCTGAGATTCGCGTCAACAGCTCAGCCCCTGTGACTTCTCAGGCATGTTCTCAGAGGCGTCGCAGCTTAATGTTCTTGATAGCGCCCGCGGTCTGCCACGTGGCGATACCCATCGGCTGGCAGGCGTCCATCTCGATCCGGGTGTCGATCTTGCGGCCTTTGATGTCCATATCGACGAGCGGTTCTTCA
>JARRQQ010000064.1:0-10830 GCA_037381725.1 Sedimentisphaerales bacterium | reverse complement strand
CGGACCATAGACCGGATTGTACGCAACTATCCTCACTTGACGGATGACACGTTCGTCAAAGAGAATCTCGACACGAGGCTCGCCTAAAAGGCTGGGAACGATTCGGCGAAATCCGATTTTCGGCCACTTATGTCCGATAATTAGTCCGTACGCTCATGCCATAAGCGCCTTCTGCATTTTCTACTCAACTGATGCCGGATTCTTTCCGATACAGACTGTCAAAGTGTGGTAAGTCTTCACTGGATCGGAAGGAAGAGTGAAAAATGGCCGTTGAAAGACTATCGGAAGACATCGTTTACGTCGAGTTGCCCGCTGCAGGATCGCAAATCGCCGAGGAACTGACGGCCGTCAGCGAAATGGTTAGCGAAGAATGTACCAACCACGTCATCCTCGATTTCTTCAGAGTCGAGGTCCTCAACTCGTGGAATATCAGTACTCTTCTGGCGTTGCAGAGCCTAGTGCACAATGCGAACCGTCATCTCATTCTCTGCAACGTTCGTGTGATCACCAAGTGCATCTTCGTTGTTGCGGGTCTACGCAAGACATTCACCTTCGCCGCAGACAAAGACGCAGCGGTGGCGATGCTCAATAAGTCCAAATCGCCGCACGGCGTCCACTGAGCAGCGCCCCGCCTATGCGCTGAGTGGCTCCGATGACACTGGCTCGGCTTTGGGACGTCGTTTCTCGAAGAAATTCTCCCGGACGTATTTCACCGCGTTGTTGAAGATCGTCATGCCGTCAACATCCACGTTTTGTTCGCGCGTCCATCGGGGATGCTGAGTGCGCCGGACGAACCTCTCCGGATGAGGCATCATCCCGAGAACCCTGCCCGTCGTGTCCGTCAGTCCGGCTATCGAATCCACCGACCCGTTCGGATTGACCGGGTAGCCGGCCTCGTTGCCGTTTTCATCAACGTATTTCAATGCAAGGTATTCTTCTGCCTTTAGCCGCTCGGTGGTCGATGCGTCTTTCGTGACGACTTTTCCTTCGGCGTGCGCTATAGGCAAATAGATTTGCCTGCCCGCCTCGATGAAAACGCATCTTTGACTCTGAGGCGCCAAATAGACCCAGCGATCCTCGAACTTCCCACTGTCGTTCCAGGTGATGGTTGCGTCGTCACGGCTTTTGTCTGGCTCCAGGCCCGGTAGAATCCCCGCCTTGACCAAGACTTGGAAGCCGTTGCAGATTCCGAGGACTAATTTGCCCTGCTCGATGAATCTCTGCAGCAGATCGAAAAGATGGTGCACGATCTGATTGGCAAGGATTTTACCCGCTGCCACATCGTCGCCATAACTGAAGCCCCCGGGAATCACGATGATCTGAAACTCGTCCAGCAGGTTCTTGTCTTCGATCAGGCGGTTGATATGCACGCGCTGCGCTTCGGCCCCCGCCAACTCCAGCGCGTATTCCGTCTCCATATCGCAGTTGATCCCCGCCGCCCGTAAAACGACTGCTCTAACATCTGCCATCTCTTACCTCATTCTGACTCTCTTGTGTCATTCCCGCGAAAGCGGGAATCCACTAATGTCCTTATGCTGGTGGGTCCCTGCCTTCGCAGGGATGACAACGCAGAATTACCAATTAAATGGCTTTTGCCATGCGCTCCTCAGCGCGTCTATATCTGCTTTGATAACCACGTGGCCATTATCAGCCCTGATAACCAGCATCTTTTCTTCCGTCACCTTGCCGACCTGACCAAACGGCAGATTGAGCATCAGCTTGGCGAAGGCATGGTAGTTCTCCGGCTCGACCTCAACGATGTACCGGCTGTTTGACTCGCCAAACAGTTGCGCGTCAAGCCGCCAACAGTCTTTGCTTCGGGGCAGACCTCGCAGGTCCGCCTCTACCCCCAGGCCGCCTGCAAAGGCCATCTCGGCCAGTGCGACCGCCAGGCCGCCCTCAGAACAATCGTGGCAACTGACCACCAGGCCCTCAGCGATAGCGGCGGCAATCCTGTGCGCAATCTTCGGGGCGGTGCCGAGGTCCAACCTTGGCACGTTGGCTCCGAGATGGCCGGCCACCTTGTAATAATGTGAGCCACCCAGCTCATTCCTCGTCTCGCCTACGATGAAGAGCAAGTTGGAAGCCCTCTTGGCGTCCATCGTGACGCACTTGCTGATGTCGTCCACAATGGAAATCGCACTAATCAGGAGCGTCGATGGAATGGATATTCGGGTCCCGTCCTCGCAGACGAATTCGTTGTTCAGCGAATCCTTCCCGGAAACGAAAGGGGCCTCGAAGGCCATGGCGCCGTCGTAGCACGCCTGGGCCGCTCGAACCAGCGGGCCGAGCGTTTCCGGCCTCGTGCAATCGCCCCAGCAGAAGTTGTCCAGCAGAGCAATCCTGTCGGCCCGACCGCCCACGCAGATGAGATTCCTGATCGCCTCGTCGATCCCCGCCAGCGCCATCCAGTACGGATCGATGTCGCCGTACAATGGATTCATCCCGCAGCTTATCGCCAAGCCCTTGTCCGAATTGAGCTTCGGTTGGATTACCGCCGCGTCGGAAGGCCCGTCGTTGCGCACGCCGGTCAGCGGCTTGACGACCGACCCGCCCTGTACTTCATGGTCGTACTGGCGAATGACCCATTCCTTGCTGGCGACATTGTACGACGAGAGGATCCTCATCAAATCGTCGCTGTAGTCCTCCTTTTCGGAGATGCTCGGCTCGGTCAGCTTCGGAGTCTGCCAGACGGCGTTGCGTGAGTATTTGGGCACACCGTCGTGCAGGAATTCCATGTCCAATTCGCCGACCTGTTGGCCGTTGTAGCGCAGTCTCAGCTTCTTGTCGTCCGTGAATTTGCCGATCACGGTCGATTCGACGTTTTCATCAGCAAAAATCTTTGTTATCGCGTCCAGATTCTCCGGCTTGACGGCGATGACCATTCGCTCCTGGGCTTCACTGATCCAGATTTCTGTGTAGCTAAGGCCCGCGTATTTCAACGGCGCCTTGTCCAGATCGACCTCGGCGCCGAGATGTTGGCCCATTTCCCCGACCGCACTGCTCAGGCCGCCGGCCCCGCAATCCGTGATGGCCTCATACAATCCCGCTTCATTCGCCTGAACTAGGACATCCAGCATCTTCTTTTCCGTGATCGGATTTCCGATTTGCACGGCGTGCGAGAAAACGGTCTCGTGCTCATGGGTCATTTCGCCGCTTGAAAACGTCGCGCCGTGAATGCCATCGCGACCGATCCGCCCGCCCACCATGACGATCAGGTGGCCGCTCTGAGGATGCTTGAAACATTTGTGTCGATCCATCAAGCCGACGTTGCCACAATAAACCAGGGGATTCGCTAAGTATCTGTCGTCGAAATAAATAGCCCCATTGACCGTTGGGATACCCATTCGGTTGCCGTAGTCGCGGACGCCCGCCACCACACCTTTCATGATCCTTCGCGGATGCAGAACCCCCTTAGGCATTTCGTTGAGTTTCTTGTCAGGCTCGCCGAAGCAAAAAATATCCGTGTTGGCGACCGGTCGGGCGCCGAGTCCGGTCCCCATCGGATCACGAATCACTCCCCCGATGCCGGTCGCCGAGCCGCCGTAAGGATCGAGCGCGGACGGATGATTATGCGTCTCCACCTTGAAGCATACCGCGGAATTCTCATCGAATTCGACAACCCCCGCGTTGTCGGCGAAAACCGATATGCACCAGTCCTTGTCGAGCTGCTTGGTCGCTTTGAATACCGTATCCTTCAGCAAATCATCAAAATGCACCTGCTCCGAATCGATAGTCATATCGACGGAGCTCTTGAGCGTCTTGTGCACGCAATGCTCGCTCCAGGTTTGCGCGATCGACTCCAGCTCGATATCCGTAGGCTCTCGACCCAGATCGCGGTAGTGGTTTTGTATCGTCTGCATCTCAACCAGGTTCAGGAACAGGTCTTTGGCCTTTGCCAGAGCCACCAGATCTTCGTTGTCGAGATCGCATATAGGCCAATGGACTACCTGCAATTCATAAGGCTTGAGATGGGGATTCGGCGGCTCCGCCTCGTCTCCGAACAAGCAGTCTTCGATGCAATCGTTTGCAAGGAGCTTCTTCGCGATCGTGTTTGTGTCGTTCTCGGAGACTTGGCCCAGCACGACGTACTTCCGCGCCGTTCGGACACTGGCGGCGTTTGCTCCCATATCGGCCACAGCGGTCATGACCGATTCGGCCACCGGATCCGTCACGCCGCTCTTGAGATGCACCTCGATGAGCGTCGCCCTCGCCAGACCGGCGGGCGGGCCGCTTCGGCCGACGTAGCACTCTTCGCACACCGGGTCGCTCAAAAGCTCCGTCGCCACGCGCCCGGCAAACTCTCTGTCGAAATCCGCCTCGATGAGAAAGACCTTCGCCGATTGAACCGCCTGCACGGACTTGATCCCGAGTTCCGCGATGTCGTCCAACACGCTCTTGCCATGCACGTCGGCAAAGCCCGGCTTGTTGAACACCTCAAAACGCCATTGCTTCACGATTTAGTTTCCTTCCTCTGCATCTTGTACTGTACCATAGCTGCTCGTTTGTCTCTTGCCTTTTCGAGCATCTTTTCGATTTGGCTTCGGTTCGCGCCGCCTATGCCCTTTTGCAGTTTCCTCAATTCGACGACCACCTTATCGATGGCCTTGGCGGTGTTGGCTGCGTTTGTCAACAAAACGTCCGCCCAAATATTCGCCGGCCCCGACGCAATTCTCGATGTGTCCATGAAACCTTTGCCAGCGAATTTCAAATCGCCGCTGCGATTGGCGTTGACCAGCGCCACCGCCATCAGGTGCGGCAGATGGCTGACGTTCGCAAAAACCCTGTCGTGCTCCGCGGGTCTCATCACGTGCACGAAACAGCCAAGCTCGGACCAGAACGCCTCAAGAACTTGCACGGCCCGTCGATCCGTCATTTTCGTCGTCGTCAAGACACACATCGCCTCATCGAGCAAATCATCTCTGGCGAATTCCACGCCCGCCTGCTCCGAGCCCGCGATGGGGTGCGAACCTACATAATGCACTCTCTTTGGCAACGTCTTACCCGCCCAGCGATGAGGCAATACCTTGGTCGAGCCGACGTCGGTCACGATGCACCCATCCGGTAAAGCATCAGCAATGTCACTGAAGATAGCTTCAAACGTACAAATGGGCGTCGCCAAGATAACAATATCCGCTTCGGCAACGCTCTCTCGCAAATCATCAGCGACCTTACTTGCAACGCACAGCCTCTTGGCCTTCTCCCGGGTCGAAGCTCGATGCGCGTAACCGACGACTTTCGTCCGGGCAAACGACCGCAAAACCGCCAACGAAATCGAGCCCCCCAAAAGCCCAAGCCCTACAACCGTGACTTGCTTTAAGTTCTTCAACAACAAGACCTTACAAGAAAATATGCCGGAATATCGTCGTTCAAAAGGTACTGTCCGTCCCGCCCCGTGTCAATTTTTTTCTTCAGTTTGAGTGCATAAAATGTTACTATTCGACGATTTAGAGTAATAGGACGCGTGTGCAACTACGCTTGCGTCGGATGCTTATGGCCAAACAAGAGACAACTGTCGCAAAGCCGCCGGAAAAGATAGCTCTGAGTAATGGCGATCACCTCGACTTCGAGGAGAAGGTTGCCGACCTGGATCGTCAGATGAACGAGCTGCGCAAACTCAGCTCCATCAAAGGCATTGACTACTCCGCCGAGATTCGTCAGCTCCAGCGCCAGCAGGTTGGCGAACTCAAACGAATCTACGCCAACCTAACGGCCTGGCAGACCGTTCAAGTGGCGCGCCATCCGAACAGGCCGTTGCTCTGTGACTATATCAACCTGATGGTCAAGGACTTTCACGAGCTGCACGGCGACCGGTGTTTCGGTGACGACCGCGCCGTCCAGGTGGGCTTCGGTCACATCGGCCGCGAGCGAGTGCTCGTCGTCGGACAGAACAAAGGCAGGACCACGAAAGAAAAAGTGACGTGCAATTTCGGATGCCCCAATCCGGAAGGTTATCGCAAGGCGATGGCCAAGATGAAGTTGGCCGAGAAGTTCGGTATTCCCATCGTTACCCTTATCGACACGCCCGGCGCTTATCCGGGCATCGGTGCCGAAGAGCGTGGCCAGGCTCAGGCCATCGCCGTCAACCTCACCCAGATGCCACGACTGAAAGTGCCGATCATTTGCATCGTCATCGGCGAAGGCGGCTCCGGCGGAGCGCTCGGCATCGGCGTCGGCGACAAGCTCGCGATTCTTGAATTCGCGTACTATTCAGTCATATCGCCCGAAGGCTGTGCCGCAATTCTCTGGCGTGACGGCTCGCAAGCCCCAATCGCCGCTGAAGCCCTGAAGCTCACAAGCAAGGACCTTCTCAAACTCGGCTTGGTGGACGCGGTCATACCCGAGCCGCTCGGGGGCGCGCATCGCAGCGTTCACGACACCGTCTACAACGTCGAACGCTATATCGTTAAGACGCTGCGCGATTTGAAAAGAATGAAGATCAATAACCTCCTCGAGGCCAGATATGGGAGATTGCGTTCAATCGGCACGCCCGCTACCGAGAAGCTGCGCCGCAAGACGCAAGTGAGCCGTGACAAGGTGAAGGCCGCCCTGGAAGCCATCCCAAGAAAAAGAAGACCCGTCGCTGCGAAGGTGTGAGGTCGCTTCCCTCGAGAGAAAGCGGCTTAGGCTGAAAGAACGATGATAGGGCAGGCCTCCTTGCCCGCCCCACCAAATGGACAGTCTGCAATTCAGTGGTTTGTGACTTTTCTCGGGTCCCGGCCGTCTTCGATGGCCTGTATCTTCCTCACCCTCCTGTCGTGTCTTCCGCCGCTGAACTCCGTGTTGAGCCAGACCTCGACCATCTTTCGCAGCAGAACGGCGCCGACCTGATCGGCGGACAGGCACAGCACGTTCGCGTCGTTGTGATCTCGCGAAATTTGGGCGCTAAGCTCGTCGTGACAAAGGGCTGCGCGGACTCCTCGAATCTTATTCGCGGCCATGCTCATCCCGATCCCCGTAGCGCAGATCAGAATCGCCCTGTCCGCCTCCTTGTTTGCGACCGACCCCGCCGCCAAATACGCCAGATCCGGGTAGTCAACGGGGCTGTTGTCATCCGTGCCGACATCTACGCACTCGTGGCCCAACTCGGCCGCGATGGCTTTGATTTGCTGTTTGGCGTCGAAGCCGCGATGGTCGCTTCCAAGTGCTATTCTCATATCGCAAGCTCACTGATTCTCTTTTTTACGGCCCGCTCGATTTGTTCGGCACACAGATCGTAAAAGCTCTGAGGGTGGCCTATCGGGTCGGGAATTCGCAGATTATCATCCAACAGAAAACAACGATCTGCTACTTGCGGCACCATGGCCACAATCGCCTCACGATGCATCGGCTCCATGACAAAAATATAGTCACTCCCCTCGATGAGTTCCTTGCTCAATCCTTTATTCCTGTGCCCCAGCAAGTCAACTCCCCTCGCCGCACATGCAACGACCGCTTGCGAACTCGCCGGACGACCTGTGGAACCGATCACACCAGCCGAATCAACTGTATAACCGATCTTGTCGAGCTCGTCAAGATTGACGCGTAATTTTTCTGCTAAATATTTCTTGAACATCCCCTCGGCCATCGGACTTCGACAAGTATTACCCGTGCAGACGAATAGAAAAGTGACACGTGACAACGACCGTAGAGTCTCTTCGGAATATGCACCTTGTCTTAGTATCTCCAGCCCCTTTTCACCTATCTTCACAACGGTGCTGTTTACTCCATACCGCGACGGTCCTGCGTCCAACAGCATTTCAAGCCGGCCGGATAGGCTATCGAGAACCTGATCGCCGTTCAGCGCAGGTCGTTCGCCCCCCAAATTCGCGCTCGGCGCCACAACGGGAAGAAGCGTTTGCTGCAACAGCCTGGTGGCGACCGGATGGTCTGGGCATCGTAGACCCATCGAGCCGCCTCTATACAGGTTTTCAAAAACATCTCGCTCGAATCTCTTTCGCTGTTGATCGATGGCCGACTCGTCCAGCTCAAAGACGACGGTCAACGGGCCGGGCCAGGCGTTCCGCAGGAGTTTGCGAGTGATGAGCGGCACTCTGGGCACATATTTGTCCACGTCGCCGGGCTGAGCAATGTGCAACGTGAAGCGCTTCTGAACTGGACGGCCTTTGAGCCGTTCGAGCCTGGCCAGCGAGTCGCTTTTCGCTCGGCACGCAATTCCGTACACGGTCTCCGTGGGAAACGCTACGAGTGCTCCGCCGTCAATCAGGTCCGCGGCCTCTCGGATGCTCGCCACGTCGATATTCGCCGGATCGATCTTGACTGCTCTCGTCTTCACAGTCAAAGTATGTACACGATAATCCCGCGAATAGCAAGCCTTCTTCCCAAGAGCGCTGAGGCCGCGGACGCGCATCAAAAAACGGGACCTGCGCCGACTCGATCGGCAGAGGTCCCTAACTAGAGGTTCGTGTATAGCAGATAACGACTACGATTCACGCATCGATCAGTACAGGCGAATGTCGTCGATGTAGACGGTGCCCGAGCCGCCGGCCGAAGCTGCGCCGCTGTTGCTGCCCAGGCCGATTGCGATCTTGTCCACATCCGTCAAGTTGATGCCGCCATCGGCAATCGCTTGTAAGGCAATGCCCCATTGTGTCCATTCGGTGATGGTCGCGGCGCCGGGATCATCGTTGACGACAATCGCAGGTGTGCCACCGCTGTTCGAGACCGCCACGTAAAGCGGGTCGGCGGCGTTTGCCGAAACACCTCGAAACCAAAGCGACAATTCCGCGACGCCCGCCAGCGTCCAGTCGCGAGGCGCCGTGAGCGTCATCGACGCCTCCGAGTTCGTCACGCCGGCTTCGTTCACATAGAGCAACGGCATCGCCTGAACGCCGCTGTGAACGTTCGTCTGTTCGGCGTAAGGCGGCTGCAAGTAGCCGACCTGCGAACCGTTGTCGGCCACGCCGAAACCGTCGATCCACGACTGCCAGATGGCCTGGCCCGCCGCATCGTCGTCCGTGTAGCCCTCGAAGTCGTCCACGAGCAAGAACGCGCCGGTCGTGAAGATCCAGACGGGTCCTGTCGCCTTGTTGCCCTGGTCGTCGATTTCGTCCACGCGCCAGTAGTACGACGTCTGTGCTTCAAGCAGACCTGGATCGTAGCTCTCGGCCCCGAGCGCCTTGGATCCCTTGTATTCGGGCGAGCCGGTATCGGCGGTCCGCACGGCTTCTTTGTCCGTCCCAAAGTAAAGCTCGTGCGAAGCGGCGCTATTGGCCGGCGTCCAGCTCAGTATGGCGTTCATTCCAACGTCGGTGGCCTGATACGACGGACGCGGGTTGCCAACCGCCCCCGGCGTCGTAAAGCTCCAGACCTCGCCTTTGTACGTTTCGACCGCGTCAAATTCATCGACCCGCCAGTAGTAGACCTTTTCCGTTTCGAGCGGGCCGGGCTGGTACGTTGTGGTTCCCAGCGGGGCTCCGCCAGCGGCATTGTTGACCTGGTCATAGTCATCACCGAAGTAGACGGTGTGAAGTATCGCTCCAAAGCCCGGGGTCCAGCTCAGCGTCACACTGGCTGGGTCGACAAACTGCTCTCCGTCGGCTGGGACGGGACTGTAAGCCGTCTTCGGTGGGATAGAGAAGCTCCACACGTCGCCCTTCCACGGGCTGTTCGGGTCCGCCTCGTTCACTTCGTCGACGCGCCAGTAGTACGTCGTCCCCGGCGTCAAGCCGTCGGGATAAGGATATCCGGGAAATCCTGCCACAAAGAATATCGATCCCTGGCTGCCCCGAAACAGATCGCTCTCGGTCGTGGCGTCTGCCACGGCCTCGCGATTCTCGCCGATGTACACGTCGTGCGAGACCGCCAGCGCGCCCGGCTTCCAAGACAGCGTCACCCACGTGTCGCTATGCATCGCCCCGTCTGCCGGGCTCGGCCCGTAGGCATAGGGCCATGGCTTACTTTCCATCGCGCTGAGAATCTCCGCCTCTAACAGAGCATTATCATAAATACGGATGTCGTCCATCAGGCCATGAAAATGCCTCGTACCGTCCCATTCACTGATCTTCGCTTCGCCCAGGATAACCGAATCCGACTGAGTGAGCTCCCTGCGGGCAACCTCTACACCATCGACGTAGTGAAGCAACAAAGTGCTCGACTTGACAACAGCAAGGTGGTGCCATTCATCCACCGGGATAGGATCGGGACCGAGCAAATCTCCATCCGGCGTTATCGCTCCGCTAATCCCAATCTTGGGCTGACCGCTATTGAGTCCCCAGTGAACGGATCCTGATGCCCATGAGGTGTGCGTAATGAGCGAAATCAATCCACTCTTGACTTCCGCCTGCTTGAGCCACATGGCGTATGTAAACTCAACGCTCTCAGCAATCTTCGGAATGAGAACGTAATCGCCCGCGCCGTCAAGGGATAGTACCATACCTCTCTGACCGCCTTCCGGGTCGGCAATGACTTTCGCATCACCGTTAAAGGCACCGTTGAACCCACCAACAAGATCCGTAGCCGCTCCATCTTCAAAAGTGTATTGCGCCAGCAGGTCCGCACTCGCCACACCTCCGGTTACACCCGAGATTACGAACAGCGACATTAGAAAGACCAGTCTTCTGTACATGATAGTCCTCCTTCAAAAAGAAACGTTATGAAACGGGCGCGCCCCGGCCACGTACCGGACGACGCGTTGCGCTTGCTGAATACCGATGTCCCCCGCACGGATCGAAAACGGATACCATCATTCCAAGGCCTCCAGAAACCTCTTCCGGCGCCCTCCGCCCACAGAGCAAGACGCCGTGTCGGCAAAGACAAAGCTGGAACGCTCCTAACCTTTACTTCTACCAGATTCTCCCCGCCCCTGTCAAGGAAATTGGCAGAAAAAAC
>JARRQQ010000063.1:0-11650 GCA_037381725.1 Sedimentisphaerales bacterium | reverse complement strand
AGCAGCAGTACGGTTGTTATCGGGATGAGGTTGTTAGCTATATTCATATGTCCGGAAGCCCCAGAAGGATCTCGTGTGCGACTCAAATACGCGCATCTTATCCTATGCCCCCGAGGGACTTATGTCAAGAGTAATCCTGAGGTTCTCGAGTGGGATGACTTTCTCGGCACCGATGGCGTGTGCCCTGAGATAATCGAGACTGTCATGCGATGCGCGACCTACCGGTGCCCTCCCCGTAGTTTTGATGCCTCATGGATTATTGGACGCAACAATCTCGTCCAAATCTCGTACCCCTTTGGGTTTAAATGCAACTGATCGCCCCGGAACAATTCGAGGTCGGGCTTGCCTTGGCCGTCGAGCAACGGTGTCGCGCCGTCAAAGTAAAACAGCCGGGCGTCCTTCTCTGAGAAAGCATCAATCATCGCGTTGGCTCTCTTCATGATGGGCCAAAGTGACCATCGGCTCCCGCTCGGTTTGATGCTGATGAAGATGATACGCGTATCAGGGAGTCTCCGACGTACGAGCCTCGCGAACTTCCGGTAATCGCCAAAGACCTGCTCGGCGTTCTTACCAGCAGCAATGTCATTGTCGCCGGCATAAAACACAATCACCTTCGGCTCGTAGGGCAGGACAATACGATTGGCGTAGTAGTTGACGTCCGATATTTGGGAGCCACCGAAGCCGCGATTGATTACTTCCAGCCCTTCAAAACACTCCCTCGTCGGCCACATCCGAATGCTCGAACTGCCCACAAACAATATCGCATCCGAGGGGAAAGAATTCTTTCTGTCCCAATCCTCGAAATTTTGAATCGTCTTTTCCCAGCGTGCCGCCGGGTCCTTTACTTCCGACTTATCCTGGGCGGCGGAAACGACTACGCACAGAATTACGATTAGCAACCATGTCGCTCGTCGAATCATCTCTTGTCCTTCCAAATCGGGGACAGACCGACATTCACCACGCTCGCGCGAATCTCTGCAAACCTCCTTCGTCGTGTGATTGGCATGGCCCATCATATTCGAGGCGAAACGTTGACCGAGTGGCCCGCGCGCCGCTTTCGACTGAGCGTTTTGCGTCCTCGCTTGGTCCGCATACGCGCCCGGAACCCGTTCTTGCGATGCCTCTTCACTCGGCTGACTCGATGGTTTTCCATACAAGCATTTCCCTTCAAAGCTTTCTTTCTTGGCGGCATCATACACGCCTCCGCCGACGTACGCAATATCTGCGCCCCCATTTTGTCAGGAAAGAGCGCTCTGAGGCTCCGCCGAACCCCATATCCGCGTTCAATCCGTCCGGCTGGGGGCGAGGAGGTCGAGAACGTCGTGAGGGCTCTTCAGGAGGACTTTGGCTCCGCTGGCGGTTAGCTCGTCGGCGGTACGAAAACCCCTGAGCACCCCGGCTGGGTACATGCCCGCCGCTACAGCAGTTTGCATGTCAGTGTTGGTGTCGCCGAAGTAAAGGAATTGCTCCGGCGGCACATGCAACTCCTCAGCGATCTGCAGCGCCGCGGTCGGATCGGGTTTGACCGGGGTCGACGGCCGGGCGCCGCGGACAACATCGAATGAGAATCCGGGCAACAGCTTGGCAACGGTCAGCCTCGTGAAGTCATCGCGTTTATTCGACAGCACGGCCTTCATGATGCGCCGCCTGTTCAGCTCGTGCAGCAACTCCGGTATGCCCGGATAGGGCCGGGTATGCTCCGCCCAGCGTCTCGCGTATTCGGCCATGCTCGCTTCGTGACATTTCTTGACGGTCTTGGCGTCTGCGCGGCCTACGGGCAGGGCACGTCGAACGAGTGTATCACTGCCGTCGCCGACGAAATAGCGGTAGGCGTCCACCGGGTGCGTGGGGAAGCCGAGGCGCGCGAGAGCCGCATTCATGGAGTCGGCGATGTCGACCAGCGTGTCGAGCAGCGTGCCGTCCAGGTCGAAGAGTATGGCGTGGAAGTCTATGTCTTCAATCTCCGACGATTTGACAGACGATGGTTCGCGTTCTCGGACGGGTGTCGAAATCGACGAGGATAATCTGTTGCCACGTCCCGAGCGTGAGCCGGCCGTCCACGATGGGCACACTCAGGGAAGGACCGAGGAGCGACGCCCGAACGTGGGCGTGACCGTTGTCGTCGTGCCAAGTTTGCTCATGCTCGTACCGGCCGTTCTCCGGGGCGATTTTCTCGAATACCGCCCTGATGTCGTGATTCGCCAAGCCCGGCTCGAATTCGGTCGTGGTGATTCCTGCCGTCGAGCCAATATTGAAAAGCGCCACGATTCCGTCGCGAACGCCCGCCCGGGCCGCAGCCGCGCTCACCTGCTCGGTCACGTCAATGACCTCACAATTACCCTTCGTTTTGACGGTGATTCTCTCTGTCTTGACCATTTACGCGTTCCTTTGTCACGTGTTTTCGATCACTGGGCGTCTGACAGGTGCGCTACTATAGTTGATTCAAGCCGCGACGTCAAACAGCGAATGGGCAAGGCTTAGGCAAAGGAGAACCCAGGAAGAACCTGGTGAAGGGGTCCGTCCGCATTGGCGATAACTCAGTGAGAGAGTGCGGCCGTCGTGTGGCACGCGGCTTGGGCGGCTGGTGTTCGCCCGGTCCGAAACGGCTTAAGAAGACAGGCTCATGGCGACGAAGAAAAACTCCCAGACCGGTACACTCGCGTTCGTGCTGATGGCTCTGATCGCGCTGTGCTCGGCTCCCGGTGCCCAGGCGGAGCCGCCGGATGCGAATGACCAGACGGGCTACTTTGATATGTCCCTCGAGGAGCTGCTCGAAGTCGAGGTCTCCGTGGCCTCGAAGAAACCCGAACCGACGTTCGAGGCACCGGCTGTGGTCGTTGTCGTGCCCCGCACCGAGTTTAAATTCTACGGAGACCGAAATCTCCATCAACTAATGGAGCGCCAGCCCAGCGTGTACACGGGGCACTCCTTTGCCTATATGAACAATCTGGCTGCCTTTCGGGGCGACATGTCCACTCATCAGGAAAGACACACTCTGATCCTTTTTAACGGCCGGCCCATCCGGGAAAGTGCTCTTGGCTACAATTTTCCCATGTACATGGCATTCCCGCTGGCGAGCTTGGAGAGCGTTGAATTGATTCGCGGGCCCGGCTCGGTCTTATACGGAACGAACGCCTTCACGGGTGTCGTCAACCTGAAATCCAGACCCATTCCCGACCAATATGAGGTTACCATCTCCGGCATGGGAGGCAGTTACAACTATTACGATACCACCGTTTCACTCGGCGGGCGATCCAGTGAGCTTGGATTCGTAACGGACATACGCGCCGCCGGAACGGATGGATATCCTTACCGCTTTACCGATCAGAATGGCGCGTACGACGATGACGGCAACTTCAACAGAAGCATCTCTGGAACTACCCATCTGGATTACCGTAATCTGACATTCGACCTCTTCGCCGCCGACGTAGATTACTTCACCATGGGAGTCATACCCGTCTGGTCCAATTATCGCCATGAATCTTGCAACAAAAGGTTGTTCGCCAACCTCGGATACAAGATCCCGCTGCACGAGCGGGCCAGCGTGGAATTGAACGCCACGTACAATCTTCAGGAAGATGTTCTGGCGAGCTACGGAACCCGTCGGGTCGGCACGAACACATCGGATGTCCTGGGCGAAGCGACGCTCATTACGAATCCCTGGGACGATCTGGATTTCGTTCTTGGTCTTCTGCAGGAATACCGGGCAAACTACAAACCGGACCACGACTACTTCCAATCCATTCCGTCGTACGATTATTCGCCCAGAGCAATCTATGCTCAGGGTGACTACCGGCCCTACGAGGCTGTCAAACTCGTGGCCGGCGCGCAGTGGAACGAATCTCCGTTGGGCGACTCGGATATCGTGTCCCGCTACGGGATCATCCTCACCCCCTACAAACATTGGGGTGTCAAACTCCTGCGCGGCCAAGCCTTTAGAGGTCCCGCGGCCGTGGAATCAGACCTCTACGATCCAGGGACTTTTACCTTCACCGGCAACAAGGATCTCAAACCCGAGACGATCACGACGTACGACGCACAGCTCTTCTATCACGATGAAAAGACCTACGCCGCCGCCACATACTTTCACAGCGAAACGGACAGCATGATTGTCTACGACGCCCAGGGCACGATCGTCTCGTACAAGAACGGTGGCTCGCAACAATTCGACGGCATCGAGTTCGAGGCCAAGCGCTCCTTGAGCCCGCACTGGAATACGCTCGGCTCATTCATGCATCAGGAGAACGACGCCGATGCCGGCATCGATCCGAGCTACGTCCCGGAGAATATGGTCAAACTGGGCATGGACTACACGTGGGAAGGAGGCAGTGCGGCGGTCTTCTGTACCCACCTCGGCGCACCGCCGAAGGTCACGATCCCGATCGCGGGCAACCCGGGAACCGAAGCGATGAGCCTGGTCTCGCTGAACGTCCGACTTGACGCGTCTAACTGGCTGGATTGTCCCAAGGGACGGGTTATCTTCGTGCTGCGTGGCGAAAATCTGCTCGACGAAGACACCTACGTGCCAAGTTTCGGCTCCGGTTATTTCCCGTACGGGCCGGGCAGGACGTTCTATACCGGAGTCACGGCGCGTTTCTGAACGCCCTATCGAACCATCAACGTCGCTTTGCGAACGGAGAAACAGTCATCGCCCGAAAAGAGTAAGTGACAGGTTTTGCCGTCGGTGCTGATCCATTTGGTGGGAAAAGAGCCGGTCTCGCCCGGTCCGACGCCCCAGTTTTCCGTGTAGAACACAGTCGTCCATGGCCCCCACGGCTGCGGAGCGTCGTAGACGCCGAAGCCCCCTTGAAAACGCGGCCCGCGCGAATCCTTGCTAGCGGGAAGAACCTGGCACCACAGATACCTTTTCAGGCCCGCGTCGTAGCTGATCCCACTTCGGTAGCATTTTCCCGGATTGGTGAATACTGCTCCCCTCTCGCCGATGTCTTTCGTCCATATCGGTCGAGCCGAATCCTCAAGGCCCTTGAAGAATTCGTAAGCATCGCGGTCCTTGATCCGCCCTCTCGGCACGCGGGCCATCACAAACCGGTCGCCGGGATCGTAAGCACTGTCACTATCGTTGGAGTAGATGTAGACAAAGCTGTCACGCGCATCGGTATAGTCTTTGCCAAAGTTGAGAAACGTCGGCACGCCGAAGCTCATCGTGAATTTCCAGTTACACCACGTCCATGTCTTGCCATGATCGTCGGACCAGGTAATTTGCGAGTTGCCCGTGTTTCGCACGAGCATATAGAGGACGCCACCGACGCACAACATACCACTGGCTTTGGCACCGTGGGCGCCTTGTCCGATACGTTCGCCGCTTTCCGAGCGAACGTTGATTCCACGAAAATCATCGGGCGGACCGACGATCTTCGCAATGCCGAGACTGAGCTTCTTATCCGCCTTCGGCTCGAACCCCCAGCCGTCGCCATAGGCTGTGTACTGATTGTCGTCGTCGGCCCAAGTGATCGGCCAGTTATCGCTTCCGGACGCCTTCCGGACAATCGTCTCGGCCGGCGCCCACTTAATACCTTGTATCACGGGGCTGGGTGGATAAGGTGAGCCTGCGATAGCTTCCACGACGGGATTGAAGACGTATCGCGCGATTCCGGTCCAGAATCCTTCGCCTTTCGATCTGTCATACATATCCGAGCCGTTTCGCACGATAATCAGGTCCAGACTCGGCACGACCAGGAGCACCGGGTTGCCGGCCCCCGCGCCGGCAAAGGCCTCGCGAGGCACCTTCGGCCACACGCCGTCAAAATTGATCCACCAGCCAAGCCCGGACCCCGGCGCCGGATTTCCGCTCGAACGCTCCGACGAAGGCAAGGGCGTACGGGCGTACTTCGTCACTTCTTCGACCCACTTCGGATCGACGAGTTGCCGGCCTTGCCAGTTGCCCTTTCTCAGCATGAGCCGGCCCACCCGTGCCGTCGCTCGGGCGGTATAGCCGCCACCGCCCCAGTTGGCAACGAGGTTCAAACCGCTGACCTTGAAGGTCTTGCCGTATCCGATGGACCAGTCACTGTCTTCGACGCCGATGGACCGCATGATCCTTTCGCGCAGGAGCGTCCGCACGTCGGTGTACCTTGTGCCTTTGAAACTGGCGGTGATAGCGTAAGAGAGCATTCCCATCCCGGGATTGCTGTAGGCGTACTTGGTGCCAGGCTCGAATATCACTGGCGCGCTGTCCCGCGAGACCGTAAATGGGTCCGGGTCTTGCCTCCAGAACTGGCCTTTCCAACCGGGCAGCTTCATGTGGGAGATGCTGTCCTGCTCGGCATCTTCTATTCCGGACGAATGGGTCGCCAATTCACGGATGGTGATTTTTGATTTCAGCGGATCGGCCTTCCATTCGGGAATATACTTGCAGGCTGGATCATCCGCCCGAAGCCGCCCATCGTTCAGCGCAAGCATCAAAGACACGCCGCCAACGAGCGCCTTGGCCATGGACGCCGTGTAGTGTTTCTTCTTCGGGCCGAAGCCGGGGGCGTACCACTCGTACACGATTTTGTCGTTTCTGATGACGAGAAAGGTTTTTGTTCCCTTCTTGGAGAGAACGTCTCTGGCGGCGTCGAGCTTCTGCGAGGACATCCCCACGGATCCTGGCGCCGTCGTCTTCCATTCGAAACGCCCTTGTTCCGCCAAAGCCGGTTGAGCCATACAGACCATAACGACCAAGCTTGCAACTGTTCTTCCGCAATTCATTCCTTCTTCTCCTTCAAAGACAGTGCTATCGGCTCAATAAACGGCTCGATGGCTTTGTAGTCGGAATTTCGCTCTTTATTGAGTGACTTGCCCGCTCGCGCGGCGACGACATCGAGGCTGGGTATCACAACGATCAGGCTGTCATACAATCCCCACGACCAATACGCATCTTTCGGGACGTTGACCATCGTTCCATCGGCGTTGTTCCACCACAGTAGCCCGTAGTGGTCGGATGCGTTGAAGTGGCTTTCCCTTAACACCGGCAGCCCTTTGATTGTTTTGGGAACCGTCCGGGCCATATCGATGAAAGAAGCCGGGATGATCTGCTTGTCGCGCCAGCGCCCCCGCCGCAGGTACAGATAGCCGATCCGTGCCATCGCATCGACGTTAGCACTGATACCCGAGCCGAACTCTCGCCGGGCAATACCGTCAATCTCTTTCGTACGGTAAGAATTGGGCCGCCAAGTCAGGTCTTTCTTGCCGATACCAATCGGACCGAAGACGCGCTCGAACATCAGCGTATTGAGGTCTTGCTTGTAAGTCAAAGTCACACACTCGGCCAGCCAGTTCGGCCCACCGTCGCTGTACGACCATTTCGTCCCCGGCTCGAACAGCATCTCGGTGTATCCGCCGCTCTTATCGAAACCGGCGGTCTGAGTCGCCAGGTGAAAGAGTGTGATCCTATCGAGCCAGCCGGTCTTGGCGTTGGACTCGGGCGGAATGCCGATGCTCGGATGGTATTTCCGGGCCGGATCGTCAAGGTTAGTGATCTTGCCGTCCTTGAGCGCCAGCCCCACGGCGGTGACGCCAATGGCCTTGGTCGATGACTTCAGATCATAGCGATGCTTCTGATCGCCCCACTGCATGACAAGCCGCCCGTGACGGGTGATACGCCCGGACCCGCCTCCCGTCAGCGCATAATCTCGTGCTTTTTGCAGCACACCGGCATCCATTCCAACCTGCTCCGGCGTCGCCTGCTCCCAAGATTCGCCCGGCCAAATCTCACTCAAGGCTCCGTACCCGCCAACCGCCGAATATCCCAGTACGAGCGTCACTACCAGTCCGACGAGACACTCTGGATTCAGTCCACTCGTCTTATGTTCAATCATCGCGCGTCCTACATGTCGGAGTAATACTCTTCCATCAACGGCCGATATTTCTTCATCAATTCCTCGTTGATGTCCAGTGGAGGCTTCGCGTCTTTCGGCAAGAACGATTTGTACGGATGCTTTTTCGACTCCTCCTCGAACTCGCGCCGTATCTTCTGCAACTGGTCCGGCCGCGTGAGCAGATCAATGGCCGTTGCGGCCATCGCTTTCGCGCCTGCATTCAAGCCCTTCCAAGCCGAGGAGCCGTAGTTGCCCGCAACGGTCGACCAGTGGTGCCCTATGGCGCCGGGAACGATTCCGGGGAAGCGAATAGTGGCCGTCGGAGCAATGAGCGTCACGTCGCCGTGGTCCGATGACGGCCCGCCTGTAAAGACCGCAGCCGGCTTGCCTAACTTGCCGACTTCTTTGGGCATGCCCTTTTCTTCTTTGCCCAGTTCTTTTTGCAGCGATTTGGCGAATTCCTGTTCCGCCTCGGTCCATTCCGGCATACCGATGAGCTTGATGTTTTCATACATCAACTCTGCCAGAGCTCTGTTCGCGTGTGCCTGATGGACAGCCGCCAGAACGTCCACGTCTGACAATTGTGTCCCTGTGGCCAGCGCAGCGCCCTTGGCGCAATCCATCACGCGACGATACATGTCCTCCAATCGTTCATCCGTATTTCTCAGAAAGTACCAAACGCTCGCTCGGTCGGGAACCACGTTGGGCGCTTCGCCTCCTTCGACGATCACATAGTGCATGCGATAGGTGAAGTGCAGATGCTCCCGCAGATAAGTCGTCGATACGTTCATAATCTCCACGGCGTCCAGGGCGCTGCGCCCGCTCCAGGGTGCCCCGGCACTGTGGGCCGTCTTACCGGCGAAAGAATAGACGACCGAAAAGAGCGCGCTACCGTTGATACCGTAGCTGGTACTGAATCCGCTGGCCGTGTGATTGTTGATGACAACGTCCACATCATCGAACAATCCGGCTCTCACCATGTACGGTCTGCTGACCAGGATTTCCTCGGCGGGCGAGCCGAACACCTTGATCGTTCCTCCGATACCACACGTCTCCATCGCTTTCTTAACGGCAATCGCAGCCGCCGAGACGGCGGTCCCCATCAGATTGTGGCCGCAGCCGTGCCCCGGAGCACCGGGAACGAGTGGTTCTTGTTTCGGAACTCGGGCCTTTTGCGAAAGCATTGGAAGGGCGTCATATTCGGCCAGTATGCCAACCACGGGTTTGCCAGAGCCATAGGTGGCTACAAAACAGGTCGGCATCCCCGCTAATCCTCTTTCAACCGTGAATCCCTCCGCCTCAAGAGTCTTCGTCAGCAAAGCTGACGACTTGAATTCCTGTAAACCCAGCTCAGCATACGACCAAATGGCGTCCGAGATTTTGCCGAATTTCTCCACGACTTCCGGTTGGCTAAGGTAATCAAGGACACATCGTTTCTCTCTCGATACGTTCGGGTCCGGAGCCATGCCGCCAAAGAGTACTCCGGCTAAAAACAAACTCGCAAACAAGGCTTCGGTAAATCTGCCAGCAATGCCCGCTTTCATTTCGTTTCCTCCCGGTTGTTTTTAGGAGTCACCTGCCTTCTTGCCGATGCAATAGAGGTTCTTAGCGGTCCGAATAAACAGGTGGCCCTCAGCTACGGAGATTGATGATTGGATGGGTGTCTCGTCCGTCTTGGTCTCGAAGAGGATTTTGAATTCATCGCCGCCCGCAGCGAGTACGACGATCTCGCCCGTTTCGTTGATGCAATAGAGCTTTCCATCCGCGCCGGTTAGGGACGCCCGCCAGGGACCCCGGCCTCCGAGCGGTCCTTGCCAGATTTGCCGGCCGGTCTTCGGGTCGAGGCACGTGACGTCTTTGGGACGCCTTATACCGTTGAGCACGTACAATTGCCCCTGATAATACAGCGGCGAACTGCAATCCGGCGACGGGCCGTTAAATTCCCAAACGATGCGCGCCTTAGATGAATTGTTCGCGTCGGGTGGCTCCACGGCAAAGACGCCGCCGCCCTTGTGCCGCGTACCGAAGACCAGGCCATCTCCCGTGATCAGCGAAGGGATGATGCGCGAGTCTCTGACCTTGCGCGTGTTGTATTCGAGTCGCCACAACTCCTTTCCCGATTGCAGGTCGTCGGCTGTCACGAAGTCGCCGCCGGTGCAGAGAATTTCGACACGTCCGTTGCGAACGAAGGGAATGGGTGTGCTGTACGTCTCCCGGCCCTCATCGAAAGCGTTGGTTGGCCGCTCTTGTTTCCAGAGGGTTTGCCCCGTCTCGGGATTCAGCGCCATCAGAAACGAATCGTATGGGCCCTTGTCTTTCGCCCGGCCCTGGGGATAAGGCCTGTCCCGGCGAACGACGGTGATAATGAGTCTCCCCTGGTACAACACAGGGCTGGAACTGTAGCCGAACTGCAAAGCTAAGTTGCCGTACTCGGTCTCGATGTTGCGCGCCCAGAGTTGATGACCTTCGTCGTCGAAGCCGACCAAGTCACCGCTGGCATAGAGGAAGAAGACGCGCTCGCCGTCGGTGACGGGAGACGGTGACGTCATGTTATTGCGGGCAAACCGGCGCGTATCCGAGCCGATGTGTTTCTCCCACAGCTTCTTGCCGGTCCCCTCGTCAAAGCACAGGGCGACAAAATCCGGGCCTCTACCAACCATCGAACTGACGAACACCCTACTCTTGCAGGTGATGGCGGTCGATCCGCTCGGGCCGGGAAGTGGAGCGACCCACGCGACATCTTCACTCCAGTTCCAGGACGTCGGCAGGTTCTTTTCATTGGTGGAGCCGTTGAAGAAAGGGCCTCGCCACTGGGGCCAATCAGTGGCCCGAACGGGCGAGAGCACCGCTATCATTACTATCACTGCACAAAGAACGATCTTCTCTTTTGTCATGTACTCGAACCTTTTCCATTTCAATGTCGTGTTTACGTCACCGCCCCATAGCGTGGGCATCGGGCAGACGACCCGCCTCCGTGGCGCAGCCGACGTAGCCGCTGCGGTGGAAGGGAAAACCTCCCTTGATGCCGGCGTAGACTTTCATAGCCGCACAGCCGACGTTACGTTTCTTAGCTTCAGTGAGGACTTTGCTCTCGAAGTCATAAATGTTTCTGTCGGCGTGGTTCATCACGCACATCACCACGTCGATCTGATCCGTCGCAAGCATACGAACGAAATTGGGCGGGCGGTTATGTCCCGACATTCCGACGAAGCGGATTTTGCCGGTTTCTTTCTGTTTGAGCAGATAATCGAGGACGCCATCTTTGGCCAGCACACGGTCCACGTTTTTGGTCCCCATGCTGTGAATGTGCACGAGGTCGAGATAATCGGTCTTGAGCCGGCGCAGCGATTCGTTCAGAGATTGTTCGGCCCTGGCACCGTTGTCCGTCGAAACTTTCGAGACCAAGAAGAGCTTGTCCCGGCGTTTCGGAATGATGTGCCCGAGAATCTCCTCGGCATTGCCGTAGATTCTCGCCGTATCGACGTAGGTCACGCCCCGGTCGATGACTTCGCTGAAGATCCGAATCCCCTCTTCGACGCCCACGGGCCCTTCACCCACCGGTGCGGTGCCCAGGCCGAGAATGGAGACCCTCTGCTTCGTCCGTCCGAGGATCCGCGTCGGTAACGGTTCGCTCGTCTCGGCGAACGTTCGCCGCGGAACGTGGATGAGCACAAGTCCGGCACCGACACAGCCGGCTCTTCTAAGAAATTCACGTCGGTCTATGCCTCGCCGTGAAATGGGCAAAGTCGTACTGCGTATGAATGCGTGGCTCTCATGAGTTGCATCGTTGTCCATGATTGTTCCTCCCATCGAACTATAGATTAAAACGG